>JAFAKL010000305.1 GCA_019235445.1 Verrucomicrobiota bacterium
CGGCGGAAGAAGATGAGGAGCGGAATAATGGCCAGGATGAGCGGGAACATCTGCACAATTAATAACGCCTGATTGTATGAACCTAGAATCCGGGCATGAAAACGCGACAGCGCGAAACCCGCCAAGGCAGCCAGAACAATCCCTAAGGCGGTGCTTGCCAGAGCGACAATCCCGCTGTTAAGCAAAAAAGTCCAAAAATTCGTCCGACTACTAATATAAAAGTAGTTGGTCAGAGTCGGATCAGTTGGCCATATGTTGTGTGAGGAAATAATAGTCTCGGTGGTTCGGAATGAGTTGAGAGCGACGGTGAGAATCGGAAAATCAACGATGAAAACGATGATCAACCCGAGGAAAAGAAGCAACCGCCGGTTTAATTTCATAAGTAGAATCGGGCTAAAAGCTTTTTGCCTGCTGACGCATCATGGTCGTGGAGAGCACCATCAAAACGATTAACGTTAAAATGGCAACGGCCGAACCTAGCCCGACGTCGTTGCGTCCAAAAGTATAGCGATAGGAAAGCAGGATGAGGTTTTCTGTGGCATTGGAGGGACCCCCTTGAGTGAGGAGGAACGGGGTCTCAAAATCATTGATACTCCAGATCACCATCAAGATCGCCTGCACGATGGATATGTTTTTGAGATGCGGCAGGGTGATATTCCAGAATAGCTGCCAGTTATTTGCACCGTCTATTCTCCCCGCCTCATATAAGGTTCGATCGATCACCTGCAGTGCAGCGAGGAGACTCAGCATCATGAAGGGAAAACTTCGCCAGATTTTGATCACGATCACTGCCACCATGGCCCATCCGCTCTGACTGAGGAAATAAATGGGGCCAAGGCCGAGTGAACTCAAAATGATGTTGACCAGTCCCCCCCGGTCGGCGATCAGCCATTTCCAGCTGACAATAGAAACCACAGCGGGTACGATCCAGGGAATCAGCAAAGCGACACGGCAGAAACCTCGCCCGGGAAAATCCAGATTGAGGAACAAGGCCAGGGCAAGACCGATCAGGTAACTGATCGAGACGTTAAAAAAGGCGAAAACGAAACTGAACCAAAGCGCATTGTAGAAACCAGGCGATTGAAAAAGACGCCAGTAGTTACCAAGCCCGACGAAGCCGCCCGTACTCAACAAGTTACCCTTGTGAATGCTGAATGAGACCCCGTTGATAAACGGGTAAAACTCGATAATGAATATCAGTGCCAGCGAAGGCAGCAATAAAAGATAAGGCAAGGGCTGGAACGAAGACTTGCGCGTGCGGCTCAACGCCGTCGCTTCTGTCTGCAGTCGTGGATTAACCTCAAGAGGCATTGCAGGATCAGGGTTTGGATTTGTTTGGGAAGCCGGGCCCTTGGAAGCGCCCGGCTGGCCTTCCAGCGAACACTAATCCTCGAGGATCGATTTCAAGCGCGCGGACGCTTCTTTCACCGAAGCCTCAACGTCTTTACCCTGCAGCAGGTTTTGGGTGAGCGTCTGCATCACACCCTCGCCTTCAACATCATTGAGCTTCGGAAAGATCTCGGTGGCGTGCGTGGCCGTCGTCTTAGCGACGGGCACGTAGTTCTCGATAATGAAGCTGGTTTCAGCGTTGCCTGCAATATATGGATCGGCAGCAAATGATTTCCGGACCGGGAGCTGGGTGACGTGTCCCTTGGTCCAGAGGTCTTTCTCGTGCTCGGACCACCATTCCAAGAACTCTTTCGCCTCGGTCGGGTGCTTGCCTTGCTTATACAGCATGACATTGTTAACCCAGTAAATCGTGCCCTGGTCGCCGTGCGGCCCGACCAAAGGCTTTAACACTCCCATTTTGTCGCTGATCTTTGGCAGGCGGCGGCTTAGCCCCGGCGCATGAAGGATTATCGCTCCATTTCCCTGAGTGAACGCGCTGACCTCATCGTCATCGTGGTAGCCTGCACTGGCGGGGTTGACGTCATGGTTTCGCACCAGGTCAGCCAAGAATTGTAGCGCTTCGACGTTACGAGCGGAGCTCAAATCGGCTTTTTGATCTTTGGTGAATAGTCCGCCTCCATTGTTGAGAATCAATGTAAATAACCATTGTGATCCGAGGGTGTCCCCGCAGGCGACAAACCCATATCGATTGGCCTTGGCGTCGGTCAAGGTTTGCGCAGCAGCCTTGAGCTCTTGCCAGGTGGTGGGTGGTTGGACATGCGCTTGTTCCAATAAGTCTTTTCGATAATACCAGACGCGAATGTCGATTGCCCACGGCAGGGCAACGTAATGGTCCTTGTATTTCAGGATGTCGATCGTGCCAGGCAGAAAATCATCCAGCTTGCCATTGGATTTCCACTCGCTGATCAAATCGTCCAGCGGCAGGATCGCGTCTTGATCATAAAGCTGGATGGCCTGGTAACCCGCTCCGGTGCTCAGATCGGGAGCCGTGCCCGACCCGATAGCGGTGACGAATGTCTGATACCAGTTGGTCCATGGCACGGAACGGTAATTGACCGTGATGTTCGGATGTTCCTGGTTAAACTGCGCTACCAGAGCCTTGCCGGTATCAATGTACTCGGGGGGTCCCCAGATCATATCCCAGAACTGGAGGTCTACGTGGTCTTTGGCTTGACCCGCAAACGGGCTGAGCAAGAGGGCGATCGAGGTGACAACGATCCACAGCAGGAGAGTGCTTTGGGGAGGTGGGTGTGGGGCTTTCATAATTTTGCAGGGCAAACGATGTCACAGAACGGCAAAAAGATCACCAAGTAAGCGTCCCGCTTTGCCCCTTGTCGCTTCACTATCTTTGATCTCTTAAGGGCCAGCCACGGGATGGCACTTCGGGGCCGAAGCCGCGAACATTTATCTCGCACCCAGAAGTTCTCTCGCTTATCTAAGTGACCGGGTGGCGCCAGTGCGAGCCGTGTTTGGCCCGTCTGGAAATCCGAAGATCTCGGAGGCCGCCAATAAATTAATGCTTCCCCCGTTATGACAAAACTAAAACCGTTTTTTTTAGCGTCACTGGCTCTGCTCGCCGTTTCACCGGCCTTCATCCCGTCCAATGGACAATGCGCAGCAACAGATAAACCACTTAAACTCGCGATTCTTGCCAATAGCGCTTCGGATTTCTGGACTTATGTCAAGGCCGGAGCTGAGAAAGGGATGCAAGAAGAACCCAATATTAGCGTCCAGGTACGACTCGTGCCGGATGGCACGCCGGCCGAGCAAACTCGAATCTTCGATGATCTTCTGGTCAAAGGGACTGACGGAATCGCTATCAGCCCCCTTGATTCCGCAAACCAGGCAGCCATGATCGACCGCGGTACTCAGAAGGCACTGATTTCAACGACGGACAGCGATGCTCCGACCAGCAAACGAGCATTCTATGTCGGGACCAGTAATGTCGATGCGGGTCGTCAGGCCGGCGGGTTGATCAAAAAAGCAATTCCCGATGGCGGCAAGATCATGATCTTCGTGGGTAAACGCGACGCCCAGAATGCTAAAGAAAGAATTCAAGGGCTTGAAGAGGTGTTGAAAGGAACCAATGTCTCTGTCATCGATATTCGCACCGACGACACGGATCGCGTCCGGGCGCGGCAAAATGTCGCAGACACCCTGGTTAAGTACCCTGATATTGCCTGCCTGGTGGGCATTTGGAGCTACAACGGTCCCGCCATCGTCAACTCGGTCAAATCCGCTAACAAAGCAGGTAAAGTGAAGGTAGTTACTTTCGACGAGGAAGACGACACACTGCAAGGAATCAAAGACGGAATCGTGGAGTCAACCGTTGTCCAGAATCCTTACGAGTTTGGTCATCAATCGACTTTACTCCTGGCCAAGACATTGCGCGGCGAAGAGGTTCAAATTCCAGAAAACAAGCAAGTCATCGTTCCGACACGAGCGATCGACAAAAGCAATGTCGACGAATTTTGGGCTAATTTGAAGAAACTGCGGGGGCACTAATCGAGGCCTAAATCAGCCTGCGACCTCCACTGCGCTGTGCCGGAACCCATTCTCGAACTCCAACGAATCAGTAAGCGTTTCCCAGGCGTCGTTGCGTTGAGTGACGTCAGCCTCTCGGTCGGTGCCGGGGAGGTCGTCGCGTTAATCGGCGAAAATGGGGCCGGCAAATCGACGCTGATGAAAATCCTTGGAGGCGTCTACCAGGCCGACGAAGGGATGATCCGAGTCGATGGGCGCGAAGTACAAATTCGTAATGTCGCTGACGCCCAGAAACTGGGCGTCAGCCTGATTCATCAGGAACTAAACAATCTCGACAATCTCGACATCGGCGGAAACATCTTTTTAGGACGCGAACCGCTTTCCGGCGGATTCCTCTGCCTGGTCGATCGAAAGAAGATTGCCGAACAGTCTCGCGGCTACCTTGAAAAGGTCGGCCTGAATCTACCTCCGTGGACCTCCCTCAGTTCCCTCTCGATTGCACAGCAGCAGCTCGTTGAAATCGCCAAAGCCCTCTCAACGAATGCCCGCATTATCGTGATGGATGAACCGACCTCCTCCCTGACCCTCACGGAAACCAACCGCCTGTTTCAGTTGATTGCCGAATTAAAGAGCGCCGGGGTCAGCGTTATCTATATTTCCCATCGCCTGATGGAGGTCAATGCCTGCGCCGATCGCGTCGTAGGTCTCCGGGATGGAAAGAACTCGGGGCAGCTCGCCAAGTCCGAGATTAATCACGACAGCATGGTCCGGCTCATGGTGGGCCGAAATCTTGATCTAAAGAGGACTGAAACGCGCCTGGGCGATCCGCGAAATCGCATTGAGTTCCGGGACCTTGTCTCGCCTTTTTTCCCAAGCCACTCCATTACTTTAACTATCCGCCAAGGGGAGATCCTTGGCCTTGCGGGTCTCGTGGGCGCCGGCCGTTCCGAACTTGCCATGACGGTCTTTGGGATCACCCGGCCACTCGGAGGAGAGATCATTATCGATGGCAAATCGATCCAGGTACATTCGCCGCGCGACGCCATCGCGCATGGTATTTATCTGGTTCCGGAAGACCGTCGCAAAAACGGACTCATTATAAGCATGGCGCTCCGGGAAAATGTGACCCTCCCTGATTTGTGGCGCTACGCCAACTTCGGCGTGATCTCGTATGCAAGTGAATTGCGCACGGCAGAGGAACAGCTGAAAAAGCTGTCGATCAAAACTGCTTCATGCGAAACTCTGGCCAAAAACTTGAGCGGTGGTAACCAACAAAAATTGGTCCTTGCAAAGTGGCTTTCGCTGAGGCCAAAGCTCATTATCTTCGACGAACCGACTCGCGGCGTCGACGTGGGCAGCAAGGCAGAAATTTATCGATTGATGAGGAATCTGGCCGACAGCGGGGTCTTTATTCTCATGATCAGCAGCGACATGGAAGAAGTTTTAGGGGTCAGCGACAGGATTGCGGTGATGCGAGAAGGCGCCCTCATGGGGGTGCTGGAAGCGAAAGATTTCAGCGAAGAGGCCGTCATGTGGTTGGCCGTTGCACCCGTCCAGACGAATAAGGATTCGGCGGCGTCTCGTCACACAACTCTCAAGGGCAGCTGATCGTGAGGCAAAAGAAAGAACTTGGAATGGTAGCCATCTTCCTGGGGCTCTTCGTTGGCTACGCTTTGTTGGAAACATCTCAGCGAGGCTTCGCAGCGACCCTGGCAAACCCCGTTTTTCTTGGTCAGGCTAATCTTCTGAACCTGACGAGATCGATCGGATTGTTTGGCATCTTCAGCGTTGCGATGGGCACGGTCATCATCACCGGTGGGATCGATCTGTCCGTTGGTTCCATGTTCGCGTTGCTCGGGGTCATTCTCGCTTACCTCCTCGGACCGGATAACATTCCATGGCCGCTGGCGGTTGCGATCATCCTGCTGCTTTCCATGGTAATCGGTCTGTTTCACGGAGTTCTGGTCTCTCGCGCGCGCCTGCAGGCTTTCGTTGTGACCTTGTGCGGCCTGCTTGCTTATCGAGGGCTCGCGCGGTTCATTTCGTCGGACCAGACGGTCGGCTTCGGCAGCAACACCGGTTTTGAACTCCTGCGAACGCTAGCCACCGGAAGCATCTTTAATCTGCCAGCTCCATTTATTCTTTTTCTCGTCGTCTGCGTTGTCATGGGCGTTGTGCTACATAGTTCGGTTTACGGCCGCTATCTCTACGCGATCGGGCGGAATGAAGAAGCAGCTCTTTATTCTGGAATTAACACCAGGCTCATCGTGACCAGCGCCTATGTGCTCTGCGCGTTGCTGACCGGGATTTCCGCTATCCTGATCGGGTTTTATACCAACTCCATTTCGCCGGCCAGCCACGGAAGTTTTTTCGAACTCTATGCCGTCGCCGCCTGCGTGCTGGGCGGTTGCAGCTTGCGCGGAGGCGAAGGCAGTATCCTTGGTATCTTTATCGGAACGGCGATGATTCAACTGCTGCGCAATATCGTGAATCTCCAAGGCATTGACAGCTCGCTGGAATTCGTGGTCATGGGCGGAGTTATCATGATCGCGGTGAGTCTTGACCAGGTTCTGGGCGCACGCCGAAGAAATCGTGAAGCTCGGGTCGATTTGAGAGGAGCGCCTGCAGATGCTGCGCCAGCTGCCAAGCGCTGAAGGGCCGCCGAACGTTTAAACGCTCGGCGCTGGTGCGGCCCGCTAATGAGGAGAACTTTGGAGGCGCATGTTGCATCCAGGAACTTTGGGTTGCGGGTTGGTCGACTCCACGACGATGAGCACGGTGGATAAAGGGAGCACGCGCGGGGCGGTCAAACAAGATCGGCCGCTGTCTGGCATGCCGCATCCCTTCGACAAGCTCCATCCTAGAATGTACGCGGCGGAGATGGTTGGTACCGCGCTGCTGGTCTTCCTCGGACTTTCAATCGTGATTGGGCTGTGGGGCCGCGGCGCACCGCTGGCTGCTCTTTCCATGCCGGCGAGCGCGCGCCGATTGCTGAACGGCTTTTTGTTTGGCAGTATCGGTGCCGCGATTGCCTTCTCGCGGGTTGGAAGGATGAGCGGCGCCCATATCAATCCCGCGGTGACCTTTGCTTTCTGGCTCGAAGGCAAGATCCGTTGGCGGGACGCGAGTTTTTACGTCCTGGCGCAACTGGTTGGAGCCGCATTCGGCACGCTGGCACTTCTTATCTGGGGATCCGTGGGGGCCAGCGACAATTGGGGAGCGGCGCTGCCGGACAGATCGGTGCCCGACTGGCTTCCAATCGCCGGAGAAACGCTCTGCACTTTCTTGCTGGTTCTACTGATCTTTGTTTTCGCGGCGCACAAGGGGACTCAACCCTTCACGCCGCTGGTCAACCCTCCACTGTTTGCGCTTCTGACATGGTTCGAAGCGCCCCTCTCAGGCGCGAGCGCAAATCCGGCGCGGTCCTTCGGACCTGAACTGATTGGGTGGCTTTGGCAGGGCTGGTGGGTTTACTGGATCGGCCCATGCCTCGGCGCAGGGCTCGCGGTGGCAGTTCTACGTTTGCAAACGTTCTGGTTTATCCGGCCTCTCGAAGCGCGATTGTGCCATTTCGGCCATCACGGGGCAACTGAAGGCCTCCGCGTGAAAATGCCCCGCTGACACCCGGCTCGCCAGCCAATTCTAATGCACCGGCAACTGATCGCTCGGACGCAAGGTCGCCGCTGCATCGTTGAGTGCCTGCTGAGGGGAAGCCCGGCCCTGAGTCGCAATTTGCAAGGCGCTGTCCACCGAGCTAAAGAATCGCCCAATCTGCGGGATGTCCATACAATTCGCCATTTTTCCCAGGCGTACAGATCCGTTTGGAGAACCGCCTTGCCCGCAAAAAGCGCAAAAAGCTTTAGCAATCCATGCGCCCTCACGATAAGGTCCCGGCTCTGACTCATAAGCTCGAATCAGCCGTTAGCTGATGTGTCAGTCAAGATGTCAGGAGTTGCAGGATTTTTAGATGCAAGTACCTATGGCTGGGCGAAGGCCGGTATGGACCCCGCTGAATTGGTCCTGCGTAAACGTTTGATCGATGAACAAGTCTATTTGGGCGATTGAGAAGGCGCTCTTGCTGGGGGCTTTTTTTTGCGCCCTCCTGCTAGCCATGGGGTTTCTGGTTCTGGTGAGCACATCCTGGGGCCACCAAATTGATAACGACGCCTTCCTTGGGCGCGGGGCGGTGAATCATCGAGTCGTAAAATTTGACTCCGATGTGCTGGATCATGTCAGTGACGCCGCTTTACTGGTGTCAGCAGTCGTGGTGATCGTGTTCGCTTGTGTGCGGCGCTGTACTCTGGTCGGTGTCGTCGCTGTCGTGGGATTTGGATCCGCGGTCTTGGGGGCAGAGGTTCTCAAACGGAAGCTTCCTTGGCGAGTGCTCGTACCCGATGACAGATTACTCAGCCTCATGTTCGGAGGCGCTACCTACCCAAGTGGGCACGCGACCATTGGCACCTCGCTCGCCTTGAGCCTGGTTTTGGTCTCGCCGGCCCGCTGGCGGCCATGGATAGCCATTGCTGCGGGCGGCATGAGCTCGACATTTGCCACCGCCGTTCTGTTTGCCGGTTGGCATCGGCCCTCTGACGCTCTGGGAGCGCTTGCCTGGTCCGGGTTTTGTATGACCGTGGCAGCCGCCGCAGCAGTCCGGTTCCGAGGTCGGCCAAGGCCCGCCAGCTCTAATCCAGGTCCCGCTGTGGTCGGTAGCGTGGGACTAGGAATCCTTGTCGCAGCCGTAACTTGGATATCTGCGGCAAAGTCAGCTTCCCAGTTCCCTCACGGTGACCTCCCTTTTTTTGCGCTCACGGCTCTGATCATCGCGGGAGCGTTCTCCCTGATCACTTGGTATGGATGGCAGCTGCGCGCCGTCGATTGGCCCGACGACCGAGCTTATGGCTTGAAAAGTAAACTCAGTTCGACTTCTCGATTGCCGCCCCTGTCCCGAACCACCACGCCCGGGAGCGAGTAACGACGGGTGCGAATTCTGTTAAAGCCGCTGTCTTCAATATCCGCAGCGGTCAGTCCGAACCAATCCGGCCCAAAATGGTCGTCCCAAAAGACCAGGGTTCTGGAAGGCGCCCCGCGAAGGGAGGCAAGGATTTCCTCTCGACTGTAAGAGCGCAGCGAAGGGCTCTGTTTCAGTGTCAATCCGCAGAGAATGCACATCCGGGCGTTGCTCCAGACCAGCCGCTGGTAAGGCACGGGATGTTCGTGAAGCCAGTCGGACATTTCACGCAGGGCAATTGGATCACGCGCCGCGGAGAATGAGTCCAGATAAAGAAAACTCCACACCAGGGAAACGGCTAATGTCATGGATGCCAGGACGCCCTCAACAAAGGTCGACCATTGGGCAATTCTCGATGCGATCGCATTCCAGCCTTCCAGAGTGAGCACCGCTATAGCCGGCGCAACCGAGACCATATACCGCGGATAACCAGCCTCCCCCAAAAGTCCGTAAGCACGAAAAAATGAGTGCAAAAGAAAGAGCAGCAGGACTGAGGTGGTCACCGGAACCCAAGCCCGCGCGAGCATTTTGCGGCAAAACCCAAGCGCAAACGGCACGGCCAGCAGAAAACCGAGGAATTCAGACGCGCGCTGGCCGTAGCTGAAAATTGTGCCACGACCATAGACGTCTTGATGCCAGGTCGAAGGCCAATTGTGCACTATGAAGAGCGGGTCGTGAGTGATGCACATCGCGGCCATCCACCAGCCCAAAAGGCCTGTGGTCAGAATCAGGGTCGAAGGAAAATTGCTCATCCGTTGTCGATGAATCGGCGCCGGCGTGGAGCGGGCCGAGTTTGCATTTTCGGCCGCCACCCAGACGCCCCAGAGCAGACAAAGAAAAAAACCCTCGGGTCTGGCCAGCGGCAGAAGGGAAGCCATCAGCATTCCGCGGCGCGTCCACCCGCGCAAATGCCAGCGCAGCGCGACGACGAAAACCAGGGCGAAGAGCGGCTCCGTCAGGAGGTCGGGGAAAAGCTCAAAGAACACCGGCTGTCCCAGGAGCAGAGGGATGACCAGCCACGCCCGCTCCAAGCGCAGGTCGCTGGCGAGACGCCATGTCTGCCATGCGGTCGCCACGCCGATTCCGACCGCTAACCATCGTGCCGCGGTAAGGCCCAGCAGTGCAGGGAGAGCATAAAGCGTGATGTAAAGCGGACGGCCCCACACGTCGACAAAAAACCCAGGACTGCTCCACGACGTGCGGGCCTCAAGAAAATGAAATTCCGTGTCCTGCTCGGGACCGCCCGGAAAGAGCAAAATCAACAAAGCGCCGAGCAGCGCCATCAAAGCAAGCGCGAGATGAGCGTTGCGTAGGTCGCTGGAATTTCGGTTCATCATTCTGCTACAGTGGAGGGGAAGACACGAAAAGGAATTTAAAGCACGTTAAGGACCGCGCGGCTAACAATTGAACCCTTCGTCCCAAAGACCCAAAAAGGGGCATTTTCGTGTGGCAAAGTGTTGGGCCATTCAGATTGTACTTCAGCGGGGACAAATATGCCACATCGAGAACTGCTTACCGAGTCACAGCGGCTCAGCCTCCCAAGCTCCCGCGAGCGATGAGCGTGGGATGGTGCGCCACT
>JAFAKL010000311.1 GCA_019235445.1 Verrucomicrobiota bacterium
GCAGCACAGTGGCGCCTGCCAGATTCATTTCTCGAGCTTTGAGCACGATTTTCCGGTACACTGGCTCTCCCTCAAGCTCGTCGCTCTCTCCAAGAAATATCCTCAACAGTAATGCATCCTTGGGAAGCTCCATATACGCGATCTAAATCAAAAGTTTATCTGTTGGGTGATCTGCCAACCAAGGGCAACACCCCCAAGACAGAGTCCAGTTGAGAAAGCAATATTAGACAAAGCCGTTCCCCACCTGCCGGCTAGGATCAGGCTATAGGTCTGCAAACTGAACGACGAAAACGTGGTTAACCCCCCGCAAATCCCGACCACCAAGAGTTGATTGAATGCAGTGGCGAGGCTGGCGCTGGAAAGGTGCGTGAGAAGACCAGAGAAGACGCCGATCATCGTGGAACCCACCAGATTGACTGAGAAAGTTCCAAAAGGAAATGTTTCGCCGAATCGTCGCGCAACAAGACCGGACCACCAATAGCGCCACATACTACCTAGCGCCCCGCCTAAAAAGACCAGCAACATCGCCATACGATACTTCCATCGGGATCAGCTGCGTAAAGCGCGTATGGCGGCACGAACCGCGTGAGGAAAAGGCGCGGCTACGATCGCTCCTACCCAGACGCTGAGCAAGCACAGGAGATGCGACAGCCCGATATTTAACCAAAGATCCAGGCTGGCTCCGTGACGGATCGCGTTAAATGAGAGGAGGCTGAACGAGCTGAAGGTGGTATAGCCTCCGCAAACTCCGACTAGAAGGAATAACCGGCTGCGCGGACCTAAATAGATGTCTCCGGATGGATCTGAGACGAAGTTAAAAAAAGAGATGGCGAAGCATCCGCTAACGTTAATGATTAAAATCGAAATCGGCGTCCAGACCAGGATCGAAGAAATCCATTGTGCTATTCCAAAGCGCATGAGGCTACCAATTCCTCCGCCGATTGCGACCAAAAAGTACCTTCTCATGAGAGCGACTCCTGTCTGCGCAGCAGCTGCGCTAAGAGGAGTCATCAGCCCCGAATATAGTCAGGCGGTTTCCCCATCGCGGGGAGGCAAACTCCATTGCCGAGAACTACCTATGCCAATTGCCGATGAGAGACAACCGAAATTCGTCGTTGCCGAATTTTTCTTTCTTTTGCCTCAACCCGCGCTGAGGCCGTTGTGGTTCAATCAGGAGAGCGAATGACATGCACTCGCTCAAGCGTGACCAAACCACCGCCCATCATCAGTTCTAATTGAGGCAGGAAAGCATTAATCTTTTCCTGCGAATCCACGATCTCAATCACCCTTGGCAGATCCATCGAAAGCCGGAGGATCTTAGGGCCATGCATATGACTGGACCTTCCGAAACCGAGGAGACCTCGGAACACGGTGGCACCCGCTAAATGCAGCTCTCGTGCTTTCAAAACGATTGCTTCGTAAAGGGGCAGATTCTTTTGACGGTCATCCTCGCCGATAAAAATCCGTAGTAAGACTGCTTCTTCGGGAAGCACCGCTTGTTCTCGTTTCACGCTGTTTGACCAGACCCGGGAGGTGGAAAGCCGCTTGCCACGTCGTCAATGACAAGGATCCAATCGATGTCTTCTCCCGTCAACGGAGGAGTCATTTCGATCAATTTGGAGTTGGGAAAAATTCCCAGATCGATGTTGCTGCCGCCGCGCGGATCGAACCACCAAAGATGCACCAACGCCCCGGAAATCAGTTTTGGGTTCACTTGATAGGGGCGGGAAGTTGCACTGTAAATCATTCCATAGCTACCATCGCTGTTTCTCGTTGCGTTCATGAATTTCGGGCCTGCGCCCGGGATAGCGTTTGGCACCCCGGAAGGAACAATCAACGAGTGATCCGGAATCCGAGTAAGGAACGGGCGGCTCTCCAGCAGAGCGCGGGCGTGCCGGATCTGCCACGCGCCGGGACTTTCAAGCGCCTCACGCCAGAAACCTATCGGTTTGTTGATTCCTTCTCCCCGGGATGGCGTATGCATTTGCCACACGGTGTGATGGCCGTAGGTATGACCAAACGCCCCGGCGAATAGATCCCAATAGAGAAACCGACGACAATCGTACGCGTTCGAATAACCATGCTGGGCGGCGTTGAACCCGATCGGGTGATCTTCATAGATCGGTTCTCCGTCGATCACCGGTTTAGTCGGGGAATGGGCATAGTCGTGTGCCACACGCAACCAGGTGGGCGTTCCGTTGAAGTGCCCGTTTTGTCGCATGTTGAAATCCAGGAAGGGAGCGCTGTTCGGAAAAACAGCGGAGGAAGTCGATATGACGTCGTCGCCGCCCCGTGGATGGAAAGTCACGAGGTGTTGGCCTCCGTCTCCGGCGCGCAGCCCTTCGCCCATGGAGCGCCAAATCTCGCGTTTTTGCCGGCTGTCTACGAGGCGATCGCCCCCCAGGATCCAAACGACGTCGGCGTTTTTGTACCGCTTACCCAGAAACTCTCCGTAGACCCGGGCGTTCTGACGAGTAAAAATTCGTGGGCCGTCACCCTCTGTTCGACCCACTTTATCGCCCCAGGTCGGCAAGAATCCGACCGTCAAACCGAGTTCATTCGCTCGTTCCACCAGCCAATCCACGTGGTGAAAATAAGGCTCATTTGGTTGAGCCGGGTTTTCGTTCAGCAAAGGTAAATCACCATAGGCATTTGGCTCGCGGATGCCGTTGAATTCGGCCAGCACGACAGCTTGAATGACCGTGAATCTCTGCTCCGCTCGTTTTTTCAAGTAATATTCCCCATCCTCACGATTGAGACGGTGAAACAGCTCCCAGGCCGTATCGCCGAACCAATGGAATGGTGAGCCGTCCTCTCTAATTAGGAACCGGCCGTTTTCACTCACGCGCAACCGTCCGGCCGCCGGAGCCGCGGGATTCTCTGTGAGGCGCTGATGGAAGCTGGAGATCAATGGTCGCAAGATGGAAGATTTATGTCTCGAGAAGTTCAAGGCCTGTCGGGGTGAGTAATGTAGCAACGTTTCTTGAAATCGTCCTCATCGTCGTTCTCGTTCTCGATCTTTCCGGATCCGCGGCGCTGAACCGGAACTGCACCTGCGTTCTGATGGACCTTTGGGCCGCAAAAGGGTCAACTCAAAGTTGTCCGGAGCTTCCCGGCTGCAGAACCCGACTGGAAATACCGCCTAATATGAAAGTTATTATCTTTATCACCCGTCGTGTTCCCACTTGTTAGTGCTCGGATTCCAGCCCGGCTCGGCAATGGTCAGGAAAGTGCCTGCCTCAGCCGAGACCCAGATGTTTGAACGAAAATCTTGTCACACCTCTAGGTGGTTCCTATTCTCCCACATCATGTAGGACTTGGAAGGACCCAATACATATAGAACATTCACACGAAAGCAATGCACCTAAACCATCAGACGAAACCGAACCAGTGACACAACGATACCCCATTCCAAAGGCACGACCTTCCGCCCATTCCTGGCTCGGAGTTGTGCACGAACTCGATCAGCTCAACCACGAATATTATGGAAAACGACGTTTTTATCAGCCATGCGTATCAGGATAAGAGCGTTGCTGACGCAATCTGCCAACGGCTTGAATCTGCCGGACTGAAATGCTGGACTGTCGGACGGGACGCCACTTCAGCTGAGGAAAATTGGACGTTCACTCGGAACGCCATCGCATCCAGTCAACTGATTGTCCTTGTGCTTTCAGAGCATGCTAACGCAGCGCCCCATATAAAAAGGGAACTCGCGCACGCCTTTTACACGCGGCGCATCATCGTCCCTTTACGGCTGGCCGGGGCGTTTCCGCGGCGCGACTTCCTTTTCTATCTCAGCAGTGTTCCTTCTTTCAATGCGGCCGGCGCACCGGAGGAACAGCTGGATTCACTAACTACTCACATTAAGAGTCTGGTACTTCCTCGCGCGGTTGCCGGCCGCACCTTTTCTCCCCAAAGGACGAAAGACAAAACGGGGAAGTTAAATCTTTCGAAGTCTTCGCTGAGTGCTCTGCAAGCATCACATCACCGAACCTTGCGCCTCTTGAAGTGGGGATCGATCGGCACAGCCCTTTTTGCGGTTATCTGGTTTTTGTGGTTTACCTTTTGGCAACCCAA
>JAFAKL010000249.1 GCA_019235445.1 Verrucomicrobiota bacterium
TACGGCCGTTACGGGTACGGCCGTTACGGGTACGGTCGTTACGGGTATGGGTACCGCGGTCGCTTTTATTATGGTCCTGGCTTCAGCTTTTATGGCTACGGATATCCATGGTGGGGTTGGGATTACCCCTATTATTCGGACGCGTACTACGGTTACGATCCGTACTACAGCGGTTCCTACGAGGGCGATCACGACCCGCGACTAACCTCGACCAGAGCGGTCCAAGCAGCACTCGCGTGGCAAGGGTACTATAGCGGCCGCATCGACGGTATTATGGGACCGGAAACTCGCGAGGCGATTCGTGCTTTTCAGAAGAACCGAGGCCTCCCGGCGACGGGGCAGATAGATAGCAGATTGATCGGCGCCCTGCGTCCTTGAGCAACCATTGTGTCCTGTCTCGGCGAGCATATTGCCGCAGGCAATTTGGCTGTTATTCAGGACACGACCGAAGGCTGAGCGTTCCCAACAGCGCTCTCTGACGCGACGGCGGGTTTCGTGCCTGAGAAGAACTCGACCGAGGGCTGGAGACTGCCGTGATCGACCTGCGTCCGCCTTCGGAAACCATCGGAGTGAAGGCGGGTCGGCGTGTTGACGATCGCGGAGGGTTGATTGCAACGGTGGAATCGTTCGCCAAACCATGGAAAGTCTTTTTTCGTGGCTGAGGTTCCGCTCAAAAGGGGTGCAGAAACGAAAGAAGGGTATATGAGAAGGAAATATGATCTGTTTCGACATCCTGACGCTCTTTCCAAAGCTATGCGCGGGAGCCTTCATGGAAAGCATCCTGAAGAAAGCCCAGGAAAACCGCCTCATTCAGGTCCGATGCCTGAATATTCGCGATTGGGCCACCGACAAACACCATGTCACCGATGAACCGCCGTACGGGGGAGGACCTGGGATGGTCATGAAACCGGAACCGATCTTCGCCGCCGTGGAATCCATTCGAACAGAGCGATCGCACGTCATTCTGATGACGCCGGGCGGGCGCCGCTTTACGCAGGAACTCGCTTCCGAGCTCAGCGGGAAAAGACATCTGATCTTTGTTTGTGGCCACTACGAAGGGATTGACCATCGGGTCTCCGAATTTCTGGTCGATGACGAAATCTCAATTGGCGACTATGTACTCACCAATGGCGCTATCGCTGCGGCTGTGGTGGTCGATGCGATTGCGCGATTAGTCCCCGGGGTTCTCGGAGACGGCGACTCGGCGCGCGACGAAACATTTTCGTCCGGAACTTTGGAATACCCTCAGTACACGCGACCACACGAATTCCGCGGTTGGAGCGTGCCGGCCATTCTGCTCTCAGGCAACCATCGGGCCATCCAGGAGTGGCGGTTAACTCAGGCCCGTCAAAAAACACAGGAGCGGCGCCCGGACCTGCTGAAGGGTTCCTGAACCATCCAAGATGAAGAGAAAGCTCCGGATTTCCGCTCAACTCCTCGTCGGCTTCTTTTTATTTGGGACGATCTGTCTTTTACTCTTGGGGGTTTTCTACTTCGCGTGGTCGCTGACATTCGATCTCAAAGACGTTGGAAAAATCCCGGAACGATCGTCTGTCTACGATATGGACGGGAAAATGTATAGCCGTCTTCAAGGCGAAAACCGCATCCTGATCGAGCCCGGCAAGATTCCTCCATGGTTCAAGTTGGCGCTGCTCGCGCGGGAAGACTCGCGCTTTTATCAGCATCACGGAATTGACCCTCTTGGAATCGCCCGAGCGTTCTCGCGCGACATTATCCATCTTCGAATACGGGAGGGGGGCAGCACCATTACCCAGCAACTGGCCAGGAACAGCTTTCGTCTTGGCGGACGTAATTTGAGCCGGAAAATTCTGGAGGCCTTCGTTGCTCTCCGGATCGAAGCCTCGTATTCCAAGGAGCAGATCCTGGAATTCTACGCGAACAGAATTTATTTCGGCTCGGGTGTATACGGTCTCGAAACGGCCAGCCAGACCTATTTCGGAAAACTCTCTGCCGATCTAACACTCTCGGAAGCCGCCTTGCTCGTCGGCCTGATTCGAAGCCCAAATCGGTATTCGCCGCAGACCAACATGCAAGGTGCAATTGCCCAGCGAGACGATGTGCTAAATCGGATGGCAGAATTGAAGCTGATCTCTCCCTCGCAAGCCATAGGCGCAGAAAAGGCCCCGGTGCATCTCTCGAAAAGACGCAACACCACACCCCAGGAGAACTACGCGATGGACGCAATCTATCGTGAATTGCAGGGGCTGGCCAGCCAAGACGCGATCGATAGCGGAGGGTTGCGCATTTACACCTCGCTTGATCCGGAACTCCAGCGGGCCGCTGAAGCCGCCACTAACAATCTGTTAACCCAAATAGAGAATAAACCGGGTTACAGACATCCAAAGAAGAGCGTGTTTACCGAACAATCGCGAGCCGCAGAGGAACAGACCCCCTATCTTCAGGGCGCGGTCATCGCGCTGGATAATCGCACGGGAGCGATCCGGGCGCTGGTCGGCGGGCGCGATTATCGCGACAGCAAGTACAATCGTGCTCTCCAGGCGTACCGCCAGGTGGGATCAACCTTCAAACCGTTTGTTTATGCGGCGGCCTTTGGGCGGGGAATGATGCCTGGTACCGGGGTCGACGATTCTGCCTTGCGGCCGGGAGAAATACCGGCTGCTCCTAATTGGCATCCCGACAATTCAGACCGGCAAAATCACGGGATATTACCGGCTCGAAATGGTCTGATTTTTTCAAGAAATACAATGACCATCCGGGTGGGTGAACTGGCGACCATGGACCGCGTGATATCGATCGGTCAATCCGCCGGATTCGCACGAATGATACCCCGCGTTCCTGCGAGCTATCTCGGCGCGTTCGAATCAGATTTGAAAGATGTGACAGCCGCCTATTCCGCCTTTGCTGTACAGGGTCAACGGAAAGAACCCTACTTGATCGAGCGGGTTGACGACATGGACGGCAAGATCATTTACCAGGCCCACCCCGGGCACAAGCAGGCGATGTCCCCGGCGGTGGCGTGGATGATCGCTCAGATCGCTCGAGGGATTATCGAGCATGGCACCGCCGCCTCCGCAAAATCGCTGGGTCTTACCCGATATGCGGGAGGAAAGACCGGCACTACGGACGGCTATAAAGACGCATGGTTCGTTGGTTTCACCAATGCGCTGACGTGCGGCGTCTGGGTCGGCTTTGATCAACCGCAAACCATCGAGGCGCGCGGCTACGGCGCAACGCTGGCGCTTCCAATCTGGGTTCAAGTGATGGAGAAAGCTTCGCGGCAAAAATATCCCGATGGACCGTTCCCGGCGCCGGAGCCGCTGGTACACGTCCGGCTTTGCTCTGTATCGAACCGCCTGGCTACGGACGCGTGCGCCGCCGCGGGCGATTCGTACGATATCATGCTGCCGCAATCGCTTGTTCCGACTCAATATTGTCCGGTCCATGAGGGTGGTCGGCAGCTCGGCGATTTCGGCGGCTCACCAGAACAGCACAGCCAGAGCGAAAGTTTTACCGGCCATTTGCTCCAGTCGCTGCGCCACTTGTTTGGTGGTTGAAGCAGCTAGCGCACCAAGATAGCAGGCTACTTCACGCCATTCTGAAAATTTAGATAGGTGTACCCCTTGAGGCCACGTTCGTACTCGTTCAAGAGACGCATCGCTTCATTCGGTTTTAAGCGGTCTGATTTGATTGCCGCATCGACCTGCGCTTTGACTTGTCGAATCAGCTCGGGTTGATCCCATTGCGTCATCGATAAGACGCTTCCGACAGTACTCCCCTCAATTTCTTCCTCGATGTACCACCCCGAGTCCTCGTCTTCATCCAGGAAAACGTGCACTTCATTCACCCGGCCGAAAAGATTATGGAGATCACCCATGATATCCTGGTAGGCACCCATCAGAAAAAAACCCAGATAGTAAGGCTCCCCTGCTCTTATACGATGCAACGGCAACGTTTCCTTGACGTCCTGTAAATCGATAAATTTGCTCACCTTACCGTCCGAATCGCAGGTGATATCGACCAGGGTCCCGTTGCGATCCGGTGGTTGGTCCAGATGATGGACCGGCATGATCGGGAAGAGCTGTCCAAGCGCCCAGTGATCCAGCAGAGATTGGAAAACCGAAAAGTTGCAGAGGTACTGGTCTCCCAGCGCAGTCTCAAGCTCTTTGACTTCTTCTGGGACGTAACGC
>JAFAKL010000005.1 GCA_019235445.1 Verrucomicrobiota bacterium
CGCACCGCCGCGGGAGGAAGCGTCCCGGATGCTTGAGGAGGTCTCGTAGGCAAATGGTCGCATTAGCTTACCTCTCCTTTCATTTTGGGAGCTGCGACCTTGATCGCGTCCACGATGTTCGGGTAGGCGCCGCACCGGCACAGGTTCCCCGACATAAACTCGCGGATCTCGCGCTCCGACCCGGTATGGCCCTCTTTGATACAGGCGACTGCCGACATGATCTGCCCAGGAGTGCAATAGCCGCACTGGAATCCGTCACATTCAATGAAAGCCGCTTGGACGGGATGCAACTCCTCCCCTTTGGCCAATCCCTCGATGGTCGTGATCTCCTTGCCCTGGGCCATCACTGCGAGAGTCAAACAGGACAAAACTCGCGTGCCATCGAGATGCACTGTGCAGGCGCCGCAAGCGCCATGATCACATCCTTTTTTCGTGCCGGTTAACTCCAATCGATCTCGCAAGGCATCGAGCAG
Organism: Verrucomicrobiota bacterium; assembly: GCA_019235445.1. GTDB lineage: Bacteria > Verrucomicrobiota > Verrucomicrobiia > Chthoniobacterales > JAFAMB01 > JAFAMB01. Next base: position 474 of record JAFAKL010000005.1, read on the forward strand.
GGCCACTCGAGGATCAATGACCAACCGTTGGGTTTTCCCGTTCACCCTCAAATTGATTTCCACCAGACCCTGCATTCCGCTGCCGGGATCCGGAGGTGCGCTCTGAAGAGTGTTTTTCTCAGGAGCAGCTGCCCGTGCCAGCGGCGCCGCTACCGTTAAACCAGCCGAAATAGCTGCTAAGCTACGAATAAACTGGCGGCGGGAAGAGCCAACTTCGCGGTCTCCAGAATCGGCAGGCGGTTCCATTTTACAATCGGATCTTCGCTGCATAAGCTTACAAAATGCTCGGTTTAAGCCTCGTCCTAAAGGCAATGACTAATGCGGACCCCCCAACAAACGCAATAACTCGGCGATTGCTATTAAAAAAGCGTTGCCTGCGGTTTAAAACCCAGGACTAAACCGGAATTTCGACCCTCATGCTCCTTGACCTCAGCGATCGAGCAAAATTCAAAGTGACCGGGAAAGATCGTGCGCGCTTCCTGAACGGCCAGCTGACCAACGATATCCTTAGCCTTCGGCCCGGCTCGGCTGTCTGCGCTTGTGCGCTCACCGCCAAAGGGAAATTGTGCGCGGAGCTTTTTGTGGCCGCAACGAAGGAAGGCCATTTTCTGGATGCCGAAGCTGTTTTGCGCGAATCGCTTGCGGCCCGTTTGGAGAGGTACATCATTGCGGACGATGTCACGCTGGAGGAGGTGACCGGCGAATTCGGACTGTTTCATCTGGTCAACCCGGTCTCGGGCAAGGCGGAATCGCCGGCGGCAGCTCTGCCCGGCAGCGAGACGATGAACTTCCTGATCGAATCCAATAGATTCGGGGTTCCCGGCTTGGACCTGTGGTTTCCGGCGAACCGGGCGGATGCGGTCCGCGAAGAGTTAGGACAATCACCGGTCGATCCGGAAACGGCGGAAAGCTTTCGCATTGAGCGGGGCATCGCTCGATGGGGCAAGGAGTTATCGGAGGATGTGATCCCCAATGAAGCCGGTCTGGACAAGCGTGCGATCAGCTACGGCAAAGGATGTTATCTCGGCCAGGAGGTGATCAGTCGCATCAAGAGCATAGGTCACGTGAACCGGCATTTATGTACTTTGGTTCCGGCTGCCGGCGTTACTTTCGAGATCGGAGACAAATTGTTCGCCGACGGAGAGTCCGTGAAGGAAATCGGATACGTTACCAGCGTTGGCCAAAGTCGATCGCTCGACCGCGCCATTGCGCTAGGCTACGTAAGGCGCGCCTTTGCCGTTTCCGGGACAATCTTGCAAGTTCGGCGAAACAATTCTTTGCTTGGGCCGATCGAGGTTCGCGGCCTTCCAATTCATTCAGCATGAAAAATATTCTAGTCCTGTCGGCGATTCTGCTCGCTTCTGCAGGCGTTTGCCTGGCAGACCCGGTGGCGGTCTTTGATGTCCAGTGGGGAAAAGGCAAAGAACGGCAGAAGCGCAGTTTCGCCATTGCGTTTTATGAGGCCGACGCTCCCCGGACCTGTGCGAATTTCCAGAAGCTGGTTCAGGATGGCTTTTATAAAAAGACGACTATCCACAGGGTTTTCCCAAACTACCTGGTGCAGGGTGGCGATCCGCTCAGCAAGAAGAAGGATCGGTCCAACGTTGGGACAGGGGGTCCCGGTTACACGCTGCCGGCCGAAATTCGCCGGAAGCATCGCCGCGGTTCCGTTGCCATGGGTCGTTTGCCGGACAACGTCAATCCGACTCGGCAATCGAACGGAAGCCAATTTTATGTCTGTCTTCAGCCGATCCCTTCCCAAGACGGTCAAGACACCGTGTTCGGTGAGGTGGTAGCCGGGCTGCCCGCCTTGGATGAAATCAGCCGTTTGCCAGCCGACACCAACGCAAACCCGACTGAACGCGTGGAAGTGACGCGAGCATACATTATCGATCGATCCCAGCTTGGTCATACCGTCCGGGTGCGGTGAGCTCTTAACATCGTCCGCGTCGTCGTCCTCGATCTTTGATCACCCCCCGCCTTCGGGCAGACGTTTTTAAGTCCCTGACCGCTAATCGAACCGAGGACGAGAACGCGGACGATCTAAAAGCGGAATCGGCCGGTCAAAATAACCTTTTGCAGCCCTCTTGATCTGGGGAGTCTGTGTAACCTGTGTTCATCTCTGCTCGATCATCCGCCAATAAGGCTAGTGTACTGTTTCATAATTGGGAAAAACCCAACCATTTGGCCTCTGAGCAGCTATTCAAATTTCGAACCGAGCAGCCACAGGCGCACACCGCCTTTTTCCGCATCTTCCTTATGTTCAAGGAAATCTCGCGAAGGCTGCGGAACCGTGTGACAGGAAAATCGCATGATGTCCTCCCCTTGTTGCCAGGGGTGACCGGTCATTGCCATTGGCAGCAGTTCTGCGGCGAGGCGCTTCGCTTCTTCGAGTAAGGCGCCTTCGTCGTCAGGGCGTGTGACCGTCCTTTTTGCCGCATTCACCGGAACCTCGGCTAAGAAAAGAATCCTCCCTCCAGCGATGGAACCAGAATGCTTGTGATGCGGTTCGAGAGTGACATGGAAATAAAACAACTCATCCACCGGGCAACTTCTCGACTCTTCCCCTTTAAAGCAAGACAGGAAATGGGTCGGGAATATTTGGAGATGAGGACGGGGTGGTCATCGGAGGCGCGGCGATCTCCGTCTAACAGGAGGAAGCGCACGACCACCTTACCAGGATGTTGCGGAAATGGCATAGTTGAGACGCGAGAGGCTGTCGCATCTCGAATGGCTTAAATACTTGTTGAAGCGGCTCTAATAAAGAGCTTGGGCAGAATGGCGCTTCTAGGTTGAGAGGGTTGGAGGCGGTTCTTTTACCCCGAAGAGACTCCAGGATTCAGCTCAGGATTTCAATCCCGGGACTGGAGTCTGGACATTTCGAAGACGATTTTTCAGGCCTAGGTGCCTTTCCGGAGAAGGTACCCCCGGAGGAGCACTAGCCCTGAACCGGAGTGAAACCCCCTAAGCGCTAACTTAACTTAAGGAAAATCCTACAACGAAAGAGCGCAGCCTGTTCCGGAGGGACCAAACGAAAGTAGCCTGGCACGAAGTGCCTGGAAACAAGAGAAAAGTGGACGCGTCCCGGAGGGACGGTTGATCTGCTCACTAGTCCCAGAGATGTTCAACCGTCCCTACGGGACGAGACGCGTCTTTTTTCTTTTTTCCAGGCACTTCGTGCCTAGCTACCCTCGTTTTAATCCCTCCGGGATAAATGCGTCACGGCACCTCCCTGCCGCTGCGATGAGTTAACGCTTATGGGGCTGCGCCCCCAGGACATTTCGAAGACGATTTTCAGGCCTAGGTGCCTCTCCGGAGAAGGGACCCAGGAGGGCACTGGCCGTGAACCGGAGTGAACCCCCCTAAGCGCTAACTTAACTTAAGAAAAATCCTACAACGAAAGAGCGCAGCCTGTCCCGGAGGGACCAAACGAAAGTAGCCTGGCACGAAGTGCCTGGAAACAAGAGAAAAGTGGACCCGTCCCGGAGGGACGGTTGATGTGCTCACTAGTCCCAGAGATATTTTTCGTCGA
>JAFAKL010000095.1 GCA_019235445.1 Verrucomicrobiota bacterium
GGCGTCTATCTTGCCCTTCTTTCGGGTGAGCAGGCTGCCGACGCACTGAACATGGCTCTGGATCGGCCGCAGCAACGGGCGAAGGCGTTCCGTTATTACGAACGACGGATTGGCCGGGTATTGGATATCTACTTGCGATGGGCCTCCGCGTGGTACACCCAGGAATTCATCGAAGTCTTCCTTTATCCAAAGGAGATATTTGACCTGGTACCGACGGTCAGCGCGGTTTTGTCCGGAAACGAGATCCGCGATTTCGGTATGCGCTGGAGACTTTGCATTTTTCACGCGCTGGTAGCACTGCAGAAGCGAACATCAAAGATAGCCCCGAAGCTGACCCTGCTCCCGAAAGCGACATGACAAGCCGAACCTTAGTCCTCCTCACCGCACTTTTGTTTGCCGGTTGTCAGTCTGCGAAGGAGTTGTCCGGGCTTGGTCCCGAAGCAAAAACCCGCATCGGCCAATTGCAATATTCGTACGGTGGCCATTCCATTGTGGGCGACATCATTCTGCGCAGCTTGCAAGGGGGTGACTACGATCTTTATTTCTCCAAAGGCGGTGTCCAGGTGCTCGAATTCCAGACCCGTGGCTCGCATATGGCTGCGACAGGTCTTCTCGCGAAAAACGGATGGTCGGGTCCACCCGACGAGGCGCCAGGACCGCTGAAACCGTGGGCCACACTCAGGGAAATTCTCCCGTATTTTGGTTCCAACGTGCCGAGCGCGGAAAAACCGCGTCGATGGTCCGCCTCCTTCGAGCGCAATGGGGGAGTTCTGTTGCGGGCCAATGTCCAGTTTTCGGGTAAAAAGTCGATGGCATTCAGTTTTGGCCAATAACACGAATGGATCAGACCGCGCCTCCAATAGTCACCGAAGTTCAATCACCAGAGCTGGGTTTGACGCTAACGCGCAACAGCTGGTATACCCCTTTCAGTTTTGAAACCGCCAGCTGGATGATCAAGCATCTTCCCCAGCCGCTCACTCGGTGGATGGGAGTGGCGGCTGGTGAATTAGGATACCGCTGGTGCACAAACCGGCGGGAAGCCCTCCGACGAAATCTGACGGTGGTGGCGCAAAACGAAAAACAACGTGAAAGGCTCTCCAGAAGCTGCTTTCATAATTTTTTACGAATGTTGCATGATTTCTGCGACTGCGCCGAAAACGGCGCTCAGCGACTAAATGAATTGATGGTCGAGCGGCGCGGTTTCGAGTTCCTGGAGGCAGCTCGGAACCGGGGCAAGGGCACCCTGCTGATTACAGGCCATCTAGGGGCATGGGAACTCGGCGGTATGGTTCTTGCCTCCGATGGTTTCCCCGTCAACGTGGTGACCCTGGCCGAGCCGACCGATGAGCTGAATGAATGGCGCCAAAAATATCGGCAACGTTTCGGAATCAAAACGGTCACCGTCGGTGCCGATAAATTTGCCTTTGTGGAAATCATCCAGGCCCTTCGCCGCAATGAGTTAGTCGCGATGCTGGTTGATCGTCCTTACTTGAACAGCGGGGTCGAAGTGGCTTTCTTCGGACGCCGCACCCTTTTCTCGGCGTCTGCGGCGCGGGTCTGGCAGTATACGCAGGCGGCGGTGATCCCGGCCTTTGTCCTACAGCTCGACGTCGGCCAGTATGGATGCTACGCCCATCCGCCCATCGCGATGACCCCGGGTCACACCCTTGAACAAAACAGCCAATGCGTGGCCGACGTGTTCCAAGGGATCATCCGGGAATTTCCCGAGCAATGGTTCAATTTCGTACCCATCTGGAACCACGAATCGTTATGAGAAAACTCCTCCTTGTCCCCCTCCTGCTGCTCGGGATCGCTCCCTTTGCTGGCGCGAGTCCGATGACTCAAACAGACATCGATCAGCTAGTGCAAAAGTTGCAGAGCTTGCACAATTCGCAGCCCTCTCTGGAGGCTAACTTTCGGGAGGAGCGCCACCTGTCAATGCTCAAGGAACCGGTCGTGAACGAGGGAAAGGTTTGGTTTACTTTACCCGACAAAATCCGTCGTGAAATCGCTGGGAAGACGCCAAGCACCACCGTCATCGACGGCAAAAAGATGTGGATCTACTATCCGAACTATAAACAATTGGAAATCTACGATCTGGACAAGCGCCCCGCCATCAAAGATTCTTTACGCGCATTGACGGCCGGCCTTAACTTTCGCGAGGTCGCCACTTACTACAACATCACCGGGTCGAAAAATGGGAGCGAGTACCAGATCACCCTGACTCCCAAGACAGCCTCGGTCCGAAAGCTGGTCAAGAGCGTCGATTTGACCCTCGATGAAAATCTCACTCCCGTGCGAGTACTCGTTCACGATATCAAGGGTCAGGTCATCATGGTGACCTACAGCGATGTGCGGCGGGAAACCCTTCCATCGTCCACCTTTGAGTTCTCGCCGCCACCTGGAATAAAGGTGTCAACTCCGTTAGGCAATTGACATCTTGCCGTTTTGCGGTAACCAAAGGCTCCCGGATCATCCGGTCGGTAATTGCCTCGTGGTGTAACGGTAGCACAAGCGACTCTGGATCGCTTTGTCATGGTTCGAATCCATGCGAGGCAGCCATGGCGTTTTCAATTTCTAACTGGCACGGGAAATGAAACTTTGTTACTCTTTCCAGATGCCCGATGCAGCTTTAGCGCCCTCCGGCGACCAGTCACCGATGCGGAGCCTTGTGGAGGCGCGCGGGGGGTGCATCCGCGAGGCCGAAGTCGTTGAACTGATGCGACTAGCAGACGTCTCCGTGGTGGATCGGTGGCGCAAAAACGGGCAAATCATATCGGTACAAAACGAGGCCGGCCAGTGGATCTATCCCGTTTGGCAATTTGTGCGCAAACACCGGCGGATCATGCTGGGAATTAGGGACTGTCTGGCAGAACTGTCTTTTGAAAACGAATGGGAGCCGCTCATTTTTTTCCTGCGCGGAACGAAGAGTTTAGGGGGCCACAGCCCTTTAGATTGTCTGCGAACCGGCAAAATCGAAGCGGCCATCAAGGCGGCTCGACAATACAGCGAGTCACGCACAGAGGGCACGGGGCAGGCGATTCGAGATTGACGGCGGGCGGCGCGAGACTCCCTGGCTGTGCTAAACACCAACGGGCTCCGATTTTTGGGAATTAAACGGGCCTGGCTGCATCCCACTTGAGATCTTTAACCCAAATCTTCCTTCGAAAGCGAAACAAACCATGTTACCACCCAAAGCAATCATCACCGGGGCGGCTGTGGCAGGCCTTTTAACCGGCTCCCTCGCAGTGCGGTCGTATGCAACGAGCGTCTCAGGAACCCAAGTGACCGGAGTGCACAATCTGGCCGACCAGGACAAAGGCAAACACGGCTGCAAAGGTCAGAATTCGTGCAAGGGCCAGGGTGGATGCAAAGCAGGCGATAACGGGTGCAAAGGGAAAAATTCCTGTAAGGGCAAAGGAGGCTGCAAGACCGCCGAAAGCAGCTGCAAAGGGAAGAATGGCTGCGGTTCCGGAGGCAAAATCTAGTCCGCCATGAAAGCACTAGGCGGTTTATTCTTGAACTTGGGATTGAGTATTCTTGCAGGAGGCTATTTGCTGACAGGTATGGCACACGCTCAAGAATCCTCTTCGGACCAGACGGTAAAGGTCCGGCTGATTGGTCCCAATGGTTCGCTGACCGAACCGATGGTCGTTCCAAGAATCCAAAAAACTGCCGCCGAATGGCGAAAACAATTAACCCCGGAACAATACGAGATCGCCCGAGGACAAGGAACCGAACCCGCTTTTTGCGGTACTCTGCTCGATAATCACCGTGAAGGCATCTATCACTGTGTATGTTGCGGGTTACCGCTTTTCGCTTCCGACGCGAAATTCAATTCGGGAACTGGCTGGCCCAGTTTCTTTCAGCCCGTCGCAAAGGAAAATGTCCTCTGCAGAGATGACAACAGCTTTGGGATGCATCGCACGGAGATACTTTGCGCCCGATGCGGTGCACATCTGGGGCATGTTTTTGACGATGGCCCGCCGCCGACAGGCCTGCGTTTCTGCCTCAACTCAGCTGCCTTAACCTTTATCGACAAAGGTAAGGAGGTTCCGGAAGGTGCCCATTCCGCTCAGGCCAAGTGATGGTTAACCGCAGACTAGTGTACCAAGTGCAGTATGTGGCTTGGAGTTTGGAGAAAACCTTGATCAACCATCCCTACGTGTAGCGAACTGAGAACATAATCGGCTGGAACCGATAACATCCGTGGCTTCGAACCACATTAAGTGAGAATAAGGGGCCTCTCAAAATCACATTGCGTGAGAACCAAACCACATTAATTGAGAACTGACCGAGAACATCGGCACCTGGACCAGATTAATGCGAATAGCTAAAAACAGCGGCTTACTGCTGTGTGTCGAACTGGAATCATGAGCGGGAAGGGCTGACCGCGCATGGCGTTGAATTCCGTCTGCAGGAGCAACGGAGCAACAGACCAGAATAGGGCGGTTTTCTTTATCTCGGGAAGAGGTCATCAGCTTCAGCGATTTTGCTAAATTCATCTTTCGATCACGCACTCACAGATATTCCTCTTGTCCCGTACCTCGGGCCCCATGCACGTGGATTTTCGAAGCGGCTTCATCGATCTCACGCAGGTCGTCGGAAGTAATCTCGACCTCAACAGCACCTAAATTCTCCTTTAAGCGCTCGAGCTTCCGCGTGCCCGGAATGGGAACAATCCACGGCTTTTGCGCCAAGAGCCACGAGAGCGCGATCTGGGCCGGTGTGCCGTTTTTTTGGCGTGCGATCTCACGCACCAGATCGACGAGTGGCTGGTTGGCATTGCGCGCTTCCTCAGTAAAACGCGGGAAGATGGACCGAATATCGCCCTTATCGAAGGTTTGCCGGGGATCAACCTTTCCCGTCAGGAAACCTTGCCCGAGAGGGCTCCAAGGAACGAAGCCGACTCCCAGCTCTTCGCATGTGGGCAGCACTTCTGCTTCCGGATCTCGCGCCCACAGCGAGTATTCGCTTTGGATCGCCGTCACACGCTGGACGGAGTGCGCCCGCCGGATTGTTTTGGCGGCGGCTTCCGACAAGCCGAAGTGCCTGACCTTGCCCTGCTGGATCAACTCCTTCACCGCTCCGGCCACCTCTTCGATCGGGACGTTCGGGTCGCCGCGGTGTTGATAGAAGAGATCGATCACGTCGGTTTTGAGGCGCTTGAGTGATGCCTCGGCGACCTGCTTGATATGTTCCGGGCGGCTGTTGCGGCCCCGCCGCTGTCCCGTTTCCGGATCAAGGTTATGACCGAATTTGGTGGCGATCACGACTTGGTCGCGGACAGGCGCAAGGGCCTCACCGACGAGCAGTTCGTTGGTAAACGGGCCATACGACTCCGCGGTATCAAAAAACGTCACGCCGAGGTCAACCGCCGCCCGAATGAGTGCAATCATTTGCTGTCCGTCTGCCGCGGGACCGTAATTCGCGCTCATGCCCATACAGCCGAGCCCGAGCGCGGAGACTTCGAGGGTGCCAAGTTTGCGCTTTTGTATGTATGCCTCCTTTTTCAGAACTTGATCATGACCTTGATCGCTCTGCGTTCGTTCATTGCCCGGTAGCCATCGGGCACTCCATCGAGGCCGATGACGCGGTCAAAGACGCGTCCGGGCTGGATGCGGCCTTCGAGCACGTCGGGCAGCAGTTCGTCTATGTAGGCACGCACCGGAGCAGGGCCGCCGCCAACGGTGACATTCTTAAAAAACGTCAGCTCCCACGACGAGGTCGCCTGGTAATGAGGCACGCCGACCCTCCCGATTGCGGCGCCCGGACGCGCGATAGAAACGGACGTGAGCATGGCCTGCTCGGTGCCGACGCACTCCAGCACGGAGTGCACGCCGAAGCCGCCCGTCAGCGCTCGCACGCGCTCGGCCGCTTCCTCGCCGCGCTCGCTCACGACATCCGTCGCGCCGAAGGCTTTCGCCAGAGCGATACGGTCGGGATGACGACCGAGGATGATGATTTGTTCCGCGCCCAAGCGCTTCGCAGCGATGACGCCGCAGAGTCCTACCGCACCGTCGCCGACGACTGCGACTTTCTTGCTGCGACCGACCTTTGCGACCACGGCTGCATGATGGCCGGTTCCCATGACGTCCGAGAGCGTGAGCAGCGAGGGCATCAGCGCCTCGTCCTCGCCCACCGGTAGGACAAAAAGCGTGCCGTCTGCCTGCGGGATGCGAATCGCTTCGGCCTGGGCTCCGTCGATTCCTTCGCTGTAGCCGAAGAAGCCGCCGTGAACGCACGAGGTCTGGAGTCCTTCGTGACAAAAATCGCAGCTCCCGTCGGAGAAGGCAAAGGGCATCACGACAAAGTCGCCCTTCCTTACTTTGCGGACATCGGAGCCGACCGCCTCGACGACGCCGATCGCCTCATGACCCATGCGACGGCCGGTGTCAGACGGTTCCAAGTCATGATACGGCCAGAGATCGCTGCCGCAGATGCAGGCGCGGGTGACGCGCACCAGCGCATCGGTTGGTTCTGCAAGGGTGGCGTCAGACACGTTCTCAACACGAACGTCGCCTGCACGATACATGATAGTTGCTCGCATGGTGATTTAGCTTCTGGTTACAGTGAGTTTTGCCGTTGAACTGGCGTTGTATTTGTTACTGCTGAATGCAGCTCAGCGTCCGGTGACTTCATGAGGTCATTGGGGCAGCGCTCCCCTTTGACCTGGATCCCTTCGAAATCGCGACGAGTATTCGGGGTGCTGAATACTGGAATGCAACGCTGTTGCTAGTGGCATTGCCGACCACATTGACCATAGTCTTCGCGTCGAGACCGGCTTTGACTCCGAGAACCAGCCCCTCGGCCACAACGATCCACTGGACTTGAATGAACATGTTGTTGACCAGCTTCATGACGATGCCTCGTCCAATCGGGCCAACGTGCAGAATCTCCGAAGCCATCGCCTGGAGGACAGGCCTGCATTTTTCGAACGCCGATGCATTACCGCCAGTCGGTTTGAGGCGTTTACGTTCTCGGTTCGCTACACCTAGCTTGTGTTTCTGTGTCCGATCCATTTTGGGGTGATGTGCTTAGGGCACCGTCTGGCCACCATCGACAACTATGGTTGCGCCGATCAGGTACGATGCATCGCCCGAACAAAGCCACGTCACCGCCTTTGCGATTTCCTCCGGTTTCGCGAACCGTCCGATCGGCGCCAGCGACTTTGCTTTGGCGATATTCTCCGCCTTGCCCCCGGTAGCGCGTTTCATCATCATGTCAGTCTCTGTCATACCGGGAGCTACAGCGTTCACTCGAATGCCTTTGTCCACGTCGTCCAGGGCTACGGATTTTGTAAAACCGATGATGGCGTGCTTGCTTGTGACGTACGCCGACTGACCCTTTACACCGATAACGCCAGCACCCGAAGAGATGTTTACGATAGAACCGCCGCCGTGTTCCAGAAGCAGAGGAACCTCGTACTTCGTGCACAGGAATGTGCCATGCACGTTTGTATCAATTACACGTTCCCACTCGGCGGTGGATTGCTCGGCAGACGGGCTGGATTTCTCATCGACCCCGGCATTGTTCACAGCGATATCCAGCCGACCAAAGGTCTCTTTCGTTATCTGTAGAGCTGTTTTTACCTCGTTTTCTTTGCGGACGTCACAGCTGACTGCCAGCCCCTTTCCACCAGCGCTCTCAATCAGTTGAACCGTCTCTTTGAGCTTCGCCTCAGTGCGTCCGGCGACAACCACAGATGCACCGCCGTTAGCAAACTCCACTGCAATAGCACGGCCGATGCCATCGCCACCTCCCGTTACCAATGCAACTTTTTCTGCGAATCTTCGATCTTTGTTCATGGTCATTTCTTCAGGTCAATGGATGCCACACGCTCGGCGATTAGCGGCTCGTGATCGACTCGTCGTACTTCAGGTTGTCCCGGAAGAACTTTGTCAATTTATCGAACGGGATGAGGTTTACTCGATCGTAAAGATCCACGTGGCCAGCGCCAGGAACGATGAACAGTTCTTTGGGCTGGCCGGCCAGCTGGTAAGCCTCTTCGCTGAACTCTCTGGAATGGGCGTTCTCACCCGCGATGAAAAGCATCGG
>JAFAKL010000103.1 GCA_019235445.1 Verrucomicrobiota bacterium
ATCAACCGTCCCTACGGGACTGGACCACTTTTTTCTTGTTTCCAGGCACTTCGTGCCAGGCTACCCTGGTTTTGATCCCTCCGGGATAAATGCGTCACGGCAACTTCCTGCCGCTGCGATTCCTGTTTTCCGACTCCTGACTCCTTCTACATTGTTGCTCCTTTGTAGGAGTGCGAATAAGGTTGGGAGATGGCTTGGAAGGAACTGAAGCAAATCGTCGCCGGGTATCAACAAGCGGACGGGCCTTTTGCGCTCGCTACGCTTGTCAAATCGGCGGGGTCGACTTACCGCCAGCCGGGATCCCGGATGCTCGTCCTGCCAGGAACATCGTACCTGGGCCGGTTAAGCGCCGGTTGTATTGAGGAAGAGATAGCGGAGGTTGCGCAGACTGTCATCCTGGACGGCAAACCCGCCCGGCTTTCCTTCGATTTGCGTTCGCGCTTCGCCTGCGATGGTTGGATCGAGGTCTTCATCGAACGGCTGGTGAAGCCGAACGCCTTAATCGAAGGGCTGGTGGGTGTTTTGACCGATCGCAAGCCGATCACGGTGTCCACGAATTATCGATCGGGCGGCCCGGGAGCGGGCACTCGGGTCATTCAGCTTCCGCTGCCAGACCAGGGGGAGGAATTTGTGCAGAGAGTGGAGCCGCCGATACGGCTGATCATTTTTGGAGATTATCTCGACGCGGAAGCAGTGGCTTATCTGGGCGGCTACCTGGGGTGGCAACTGGAAGTTGTCGCCGACGCCGCAGAACTGCCTGCCGGCGATTCCCGTACCGCTTGTGTGATCATGTCGCATCATTTCGGCCGAGATATGGTCGCTCTGAAACGGGTGATGCAAGCAAGCTATGGTTATGTCGGCCTGCTTGGGCCGCGTCAGCGAAAAAAGCAGCTCCTGAGCCGGCTAATTGATGAAGGATTCCTGCCGGAGAACTTATCTGCTTTACGTAGTCCGGCCGGATTGGATATCGGTTCTGAGACTGCGGAAGAAATTGCGATGGCCATCATTGCAGAAGTTCAGGCCTGTTTTATGGGCCGGAAAGGTGGGCCGTTGCGTGACAGGATCGAACCGATTCACGAAGTGAGGGTACCGATATGCAGCGACGTACAGCGATAGTCATTCTGGCGGCAGGTGGGTCAAGGCGACTTGGACAGCCAAAACAATTACTGCCGGTGTTAGGAGAACCTTTGCTTCGCCGGGTGGTGAAAATGGCCGCTGAGGTACGCCCGGACCATCTGATTGTGGTCCTTGGCAGCAGCGCTGGTGAGTGCGTCCCGGTGATCAAAGACTGCGACGCCGACATCGTCGTTAATCCCTTTTGGGAAAGCGGCTTAGCCGGGTCGATCAGGATTGGGGTGGAACGGGCAGAGGAAGAGAAGGCGGACTCTGTTCTGCTGCTTTTAGCCGACCAACCCTGGCTGAGTTCGGAGGTCATCCAGCGATTTCTGGATCGGATGCGTGGACAAACGGACCTGATAATTTCTGCCAGATACAATGGCATCCTCGGAGCGCCCATGATGTTCGGCTCAGATTGGTTCCCGCGACTAAAGAATCTCGAGGGAGATCAAGGAGCCAGAAGTCTTGTCGCGAAAGAAGGAGGCCAAGTCGAAGTGATCGATTGGTCGGAAGGTGCGCTCGATTTGGATACTCCAGAGGATTTGGCCAGCCTGATGACCGGACTGGAATCAATGCATCGCTCGCTGACCTTGAGCGGAAAGAGTGAACTCGGCGATGACTGGTAAGTGATCGGAAACGTTCATCATGCCCTCCTGGCGGATGGAGTATTGCCCGATGGTCACCGTGGGCGAGGCAAAAAGATAGTCGAGGGTTCTCACCGGTATTCTATCTGTCCCTGATCGCTGCGTGAACGTAAAGTATTGATGCATTCGGGTTCCAGTGGCTTCCGGCACCTTGGGAACTCCGGCATAACGATCATAAATTGCGCTGATCACAGATGGTTCACGATGAATTCCCCTCATTTGAGGGCTCAGGCGGCCCAATTGACCCGGCGGAAGCAGGTTGAAATCCCCCCCAAGAATCCAAGGCCGGCCATGCTGAGATAACCAATTCAAACGTTCGAGTAATTTCTGGATTTGGCGTTCCATCACATTGCTGTCTTTCGGGAAAGCTTCCAAGTGAGTATTCAGGACGGTCAGGAATTCCCCATTTCCGAAAGGCAATTCCACTTCGAGAATGGCGCGTTTCAGGTTGAAATCGCTCTCAATCGGGTTACTCGGGGTGCGCGGCAATTGGTAGCGCCAGGCTCTTCCGAGCTTATACCGGGAAAAGATCACCAGTTTTGTTCCCGCCGGTCCGAGGATCTTTGGGTGTGGCACAAACTTCGATTTCCAATAGTAAGTCGCCGCGTGATTTTGCATTTCTTCGGGAAGGGCGCGGCGTAACAAATTCAACTCATCCAAAAAGCTGGTTCGACGCGCACCGCAGTCCACTTCCTGCAGCAGAACCAGATCCGCGTTGGAGCTCGCGATGAATGCTCCGACCTTAACAGCGGTTGCTTCGATGTCGTCGCGAGCAACCAGGGTGTCGGGACCTCCATCGTAAAAGAAATGGTAGCCGGTTCCGGCCAGAAACTGCACGTTGAAGGTGACGACCTTGATTCGTTGGCCGGGCAGGAGACAGGGAGCCGTTTTACTATTGCGAGCTTCCACCGGTTCGACCGGCTTGGGGTGATAATTGAGATACCTTGAAAGGAGATAGCCGCCGATCAAGGTGCCGGCGAGCCAGGCAGCGGGGTGAATGGGATGCACGCTATCGCCGATGCATGGGCCGTTGCATTTTCGGTTTCGCCGGAGGAACCATCTCAACGACCTTCGCGTGCGGCACTTCGCCCGGCCCGGGTGTCACGGTCTCTATCTCCGCCCCGCGTTTTTTGGCCAGTTTGGCGGCGATGGTGAAACACATGGTTCGGTAAGTATTCGACCCGTCGTCGACCAAGATTACTTTCTTGCCGCGAAGATCTTTCTTGCCTTTCAGCCTCTCACCGATGCCGAGGTTTTCCAGCATTGCTTCAGCATGAATTTGCGCTCGCTTCCAGGACATATAAACGGGGAGGCAACATAGGAGGCAACGAGAGGATTGGCGAGGTAAAAGTTCGTCGCTCCACTATCCTCTTGTCCTGATGCTGATGGGTCTAACGAGGAGCTCCGATAATTTGGAAAACTGATTGTTTTTCGCGGCGGATCTCCACTCCAGAAGCCAAGCGATGAGGAAAATACTTACGATCTGGGCGAGAACCAGAACCAGAGCGAGCGGCTTGTGACTTTTGCTTGGATCGATCACGGCAACGAGCAGAAGAGATAAACAGATCTCGCTGCAAAACACCGGGAGCATATTCCGGCCCACTGCGCTCAGCGGGCGGAGCTGGATTTCCCAACGCTGCAACGCGGGGAGCAGCTTTGCGATCACCCAGGTCGTGACGAAGAAATTCAGAACTCGCAGCGGACCAAGATGCCATTTATCCAGGATCCAGAATTGTTTCCCTGGGTCGATCTGCATCCCGATGGTGTACCAGCGAAGACCGAGAAAGATGATCGCCAGCGCCAGGAGGGCAGCTTCAGCGTGAGCCGACAATTGCAGGACCGGGCTTTTTTGCTGGAGTCCCTTCCCAAAAAACAGACCACCCACCCAGAGCAGCTGCCAGGAAAGAAGATCGAACGGACCGGGGTTGAGGAACGAAGTATCCTTGAAGCTTGCGAGAAACATTTCGCGAACACGGAACTGCGAGATAAACCAGCAGCTCACACTGGCAAACAAAACCTTTTTCCAGCCCCAGCGGCTGGCCGCCCAGAATACGCAAGGGGTTAAGAGCGAGAAGAGAATGTACATGGGCAAGATGTCCATCAGAGGCGGTTGAAAGACCAGGGCCGCCGCCGCTAACATCGCCGCTCCGGGATTTTTGAAATATTGATCAAGCAAATTCTGGATGCCGGGGAATTCGGCGAGGAAAACACCGCCTACAACAAAGGCAAAGAGGAGAGTAACAAGATGGGCCCGATAGATGCGGAAAGCTCTGGAAACGGTCGCAGCACGAGCAACCTCGAACCCGTGTTTTTCGGTTCGGCGCTGAAAAAGTACCCCGGAGAGAAATGCGGAAACGAAAACGAATGGCTCCGCGGTAGAGAAAAAGCCTATGGGCTGATCCGTGAACACTCGCAATGGGGAGGGCGCATGGTTGACCACCATCATGACCAGCAGCACGCCCCGCAGGATGTCGAGCTCAATCAATCGCTTCATCGTACAAACAGTTGCTCTTTCATCCGCTCCGTTCCTAACTCTTCTGTTTCGTCCTTGCTCAAAATTTCAAATCCACCGCTCATTTTAAGACGCACCAGGGAAGTTTTGGTTTCACATACCCAATGATGTGTGGTGCACGATCGGAGGGAGGAGCCGTCGTTCAAACCGCCGGGAATCTAATCCTGATAGGGTTGCCAATACAGAAAAATATACGTTGCCCTGGGAGCGGAGAGAAAAAGCGCCACTTACTGGGCTCTTATCGCCTTCGCCCTGGGGCAATCCTGAGAGAGAAATTCCCCGATGTCCTTGCGCAGAATCTGATATCCCGCTGAATTCAAATGGATCTGATCGCTGACAAAAAGAGATCGAATCGGTTTTCGATCCTGACCAAGCATATCGGAACAAACGTCGATGTATTCTGTCTCGGGCTGCGTTTTAAGAAAATCCTCTGCCAAGCTGTTGAACCGCAGAATGTTCTGCAGAAATATCAGCCGCGCCGGGCTTGGCTTTACGGAAACGAAGGCGATCGGTATGGAAGGGGAGTAGGTCCGGAAGATGGAAAACAATTGTTTAAAGGATTGGAAAACTTTCTCCGGCGGCGTCCCGTTCGCGAGATCATTGTCGCCTGCGTAAATGACAATTGCCGACGGCTTTCGCGGGATAACGAGTCTGTTGGCGTATCGAACGCAATCGGTTAATCGCGATCCGCCAAATCCGCAATTCAGCACGGCGTACCCGGAAAAATCCTGCTGGAGCGATTTCCAAAGCCGGATGGACGAACTGCCGTAGAAGACGATCGGGCTGGAAGCAATGGGTGACTGCGAAAGTCTCCCCTCGAGCGAGGTGACCTCTGACTCGAAGGGATTGGCCGAAGGTAGAGGTGTCGAAGCCACCGCAGGTCCGGGCGCGGGCGGAGGGACGCTTTGGCTATGCGCGTGGTGTAAACCAGGAAATGCGCTGATAAGACCCAGGGCGAAAAGTCTTGGCCATAGACTGTGTTCTAAAACTTCCAAAACCATACCTACAATCGGTTAATTTCGGTGCCGGTTAAACTGCCGTTTCGTCGTCCCAAGGCCTATCACGCACCGGGATGTGCTGATTTCATCCAAGGAGTCCTCTGATCGATGGAGAATCCTTCGGTGTTCAGCCGGTGGTTCAGGGTCCGGTTGAGGCGACTGGGCCACATTTTACTTATTCCCATTGGGCCCGCAAGTGCGCAGTGTGTCCCGTTTTCCGTTCTTGCTACAACCTGGCGGCGGCCTTACAAAAACTGGTGCGACCATGAACCTCTTCCAGACTGTCCTTCAATCGATTGAGAATCCAGAACATGCAGGCACCCAGCAGGATCTGCACGGACTGCTCAACCTGGCCCAATTACTCCCGGGTGTCGAGGGAGCACAACAGCATATGCAACCTATCCTGGGCGTCCTTGGATCCCATCTGCAGGAAGCCCTGAATGAGCAACGGCAAAACAATGGTCAATCCGCCGTTCAACAGACGGTCTCAAATCTTTCCCAGCCGGGAGCCGGCGTTCCGGAGATTGTCAATCTCTTCGGACAAGAACGCTTCGATGGTTTGATTGGCGAGATTTCGAAGCGGACCGGGTTGGATTCGCAGCTGATCCTGGGGTGTTTGCCTGCTTTGATCCCGGTGGTGATGAGATTCCTGGCGACCGGCACGCATCAGACAAATCCTCAGGCGGAGAATCCGGTCCTGAGTAATTTTCTTGGATCAAATCAGAATGGAGGCGCGTTGCTGACCGAAGCCTTTCAGCTCGCTTCCCAATTTCTGCGTAAATGAAAGAGGCGTGACCATAGTGCCCTGTCCCCGCTTTGCAGCCGTTATCAGAGGTAAGGCGGGACGTCTTACTTACGACTCAGTACTTATTGCCGCAAAAGACGCCGGCGCCCCGTTTCTGGCGCGGCGGCTCTCGCTCCTTCCGGAGAATAGGCAAGCGAAAGTTTTAACGCGAACTTGCCTGAGGCCTTCGGCTCAGATCCGGGAGGAAGGCCGTCAACAAGCCGAGTAACGGAAGAAACGAGCAAACAAGGAAGACAAAATTAATACTTGTCTGATCGGCGAGCTTTCCCAGCACCGCCGAACCTACGCCTGCCATGCCAAAGGCAAAGCCGAAAAAGAGGCCGGAGATCATACCCACTTTTCCGGGAACCAGTTCCTGGGCATAAACCAGGATGGCAGAAAAAGCGGACGCCAGGATCACCCCGATGACGACGGTGAGCGCGCCGGTCCAGAACAGATCGGCATAGGGCAAGAGCAAGGTAAACGGCGCGACCCCTAAAATAGAACCCCAGATCACGTATTTGCGTCCGAATTTATCGCCCAGGTGGCCGCCGACGATGGTACCGGCGGCTACTGAGAAGAGAAAAAGAAAGAGGTGCAGCTGCGCGGCCTGGACGGACAAGTGGAATTTTCCGATGAGATAGAACGTATAGTAGTTGGTCATGCTCGACAGGTAGAAAAACTTCGAGAACATGAGCGCAATCAACACCGCCAGGGCCCAGGTGACTCGTTTTCGTGACATCACAGGGGGACCTTTGAGGTCTTTAGGGTGAGTTCCGATCTTGAGGCGGAAGAGATTTCGCTTGTACCAACGGCCGACGTTGGTCAGCACAATGATCGCAACCAGGGCGACCACGGAAAACCACCCGACGCTGCCTTGCCCTCGCGGCACGATGATCATCGCAGCCAGCAGCGGTCCAAGTGAAGTTCCTGCATTGCCGCCCACCTGGAAAATGGATTGAGCGAATCCGTGGCGCCCGCCGGAGGCCATTCGGGCCAGTCTGGAGGCTTCAGGATGGAAAACCGAAGATCCCATGCCCACCAGAGCCGCCGAACAGAGAATCATCGGGAAGTTGGCGGCTCGCGAAAGCAACAGGAGGCCGACGAGTGTGAATCCCATGCCGATCGCCAAGGAGTACGGTTTGGGTCGATGGTCCGTGTAGAGCCCGACAAAAGGCTGGAGCAGAGAAGCGGTGAGTTGAAAGGTGAGAGTGATGAGGCCGATCTGGGTAAAGCTGAGGTGAAAAGATTGCTTTAACAATGGATAAATCGCCGGTATGACGGACTGAATCGTGTCATTGAGAAGATGGGAAACACTGATGGCAATGAGAACAGCGAAAACGGTCTTCTTGGCTACTTCTTCCTTCCGGGTCAGTTCGGTCACTCCATCTAGGGTTTGCATCGATCAAAAGCAGTTGTCGGTTTCTGAGGAAGTTGTCGGGGTCAATGAACAGTTGTGTGAGAGGCAGGCGGACGGGCTCGTGCGTCGTCTTGCCAAATTAAGTTTGCCAATATGAAACCTCCCGGCGAAACGTCAAATGGCTGGACCTTTTCTTTCCCTCTTTGACTGGCCAGTGACCCCCTTTTGACCAATTCCTAAGGGGCCCCAGGCCAAATCCGTCTGGGTGTTGGGCGCCGCTTGTCCAGAGGAGGAGAACGAGGAGAGATTCGCGAATTGACAAGCAGTTCGTTTCTGGTGACCCTCCGATTTAGTCCGCGTAGAGTCTTCGAATCGCCAGTGCTCCTCTCTCGCACTCGTGATTTAGATATGCTCGTTGCTCCGCCCTGAAAAGCAGCCAACTGACCTGCGGTGAACGGCATGCTATTTCGGCGACAGTACACTAGCCACTAGCACTAGCTACTTCTTTTTTTTAATTGGCCCGAAACTTGTAAACCGTGGTTTGCGAGTACGCTTCTCCGGGGGAAAGCACGGTGGTGGGAAAATGCGGCTGATTGGGCGAGTCGGGGTAATGCTGCGCCTCCAAGGTGAAGCCTCCCCAGTGGGCGT
>JAFAKL010000222.1 GCA_019235445.1 Verrucomicrobiota bacterium
CTTGGCAAGCCCAAGTCGATCTTTGGCCAGCGCGCCCTTGGCAGGGGTACTACCCAACACGCCTTTCACCTCGATGCCGACGCGTCGCAGCGCTTCTACATGGACCGGACCGATAAAGCCGGTTCCTACTACTGCGGCTGTTCTCTTGGAAATTGGCATAATTAACTGATCAACGTCTGCAGGGCTTTTCTTCTCGCTTTAGCAAATCGCTGCCGCTTTCTTCGGACGGAGGCCATCCATCCAACTTCAGGTTGCTGGAGTCCATTGATCCTATTAGAGCCCGAGGCCCTTCAACTTCCCATCCAGGAATTTCTTAGCCCTGGGTACGTCTGCTTCTTCCAGGTGCTCGATGACGATGGGGATGTTTGGATGTTTCTCGGCCAGTCGTTCGAGGTAATAATCGTAGTTTAAACTACCAAGGCCGGGTGCCGGCAGTTCAATCTCACCAACCCCACGGAAACTGTGGGCCTCAGAGGCATCGATCTCTACGTGTTTCTCGCCTTTGTCGGCTCCCGCTCGCTTTACGTCTTTCGCGTGAGCAATTCGAATTTTCGCGGCAAGAGTATCAAAGATCTGCTTCAAGACCTGATCCATCCGGTCGATATTATGCGCCTCAAAATAGTTTGTCGGATCCATCAGTAAAGCGAGACCGGGATGATCAACCTCAGCAAACATCCGGACCGTCTCTTCGACGGATCCAACTACGTTGTTTACATAGGTCTCAAGCAAAAAGACAGCCCCGTGATCGAATGCCACCTGTGCGAGTTCTTTGATAACCTTTTTGCATTCCTGAAATCCTTCTTCCGTCTTGTTCTTCGGATGACTTACCCAGTCTGATTCCGGATTAAATGTTCCAGTTTCAGAGATTACATAAGGGCTTCCGAAATGCCGGGCGTTCCTGATCAGCGCCCTGAGATAATCAAGCTTCTCTTTCCTCTTAGCCAGGTCGGGATGAACGATGTTGGTATAGCCCGAAAGACAACAAATGGGCAAATTATAGTCGCGGAATGTCTCTCGCACTCGCTTCGCCTTTTCGACGGTGATCGATTCGGGTGTTGAAAAATCGACATCCTTAAACGCGAGATCGAGCTGGACGGTATTGAAGCCGATCGATTTGATTTTCTTCGCTTGCTCCTCCAGCGAATGAGGGAAGTACCCGTTAAAAATACCCACCTGTAACATGGTTTTTTTCTTTCTGGGTTAGTGCACCGTCTCGCATATAATGGTGATGTCGTTACGTTCAAAATGGGCCGCCAGCCAGGCGCGAGGAGGGCGCATATCTCAATCGATACGTAACCGACGAGCAACGCAGCCGCCGGCCCATTTTCAACGCAACCCTCCGGGCCGCGGCCGGTTGGCTGTTTTTCCGCGTTGCTCGCTCGAGCCGTATGAATCCAGATATGGGCGCTTCGCTCGCGACTTGAAAAACGGCCAACTGACCTGCGGCGACATCATCATTATTTGCGAGACCGTGCACCAGGAATGTTCAGGATGTTAGTAACCGAATTCCGCCAGCCGCACCACCCGTTTTTCCTGCACCGAGCGATACGCCGCCTCCACCAGCGCCATCGTTCTGAGATTATCCGCCGCGGATAATATGGGCGCCGACCGGGTCTTGAGCGCGTACTGTAGTTGCTCCATCACACCGGCAAAAGCGTGTGGAAACCACTTGGTCTCCCAGGATGGTTGGACCCATTGACCATTGGTGGTTTTCCTGGAACAGTAGCGAAGCGTGGAAGGCGACCCCTTTGGGTAGTCCGGCCATCCAATTGTCCCCTGCGCAAGACCGTCCATCCCTTCCACTCGCCATTTGATATAGATATCGGAGTCGAACCCTTCTTCGCGCGGCCCTGACCAGACATCTTCCATCGTCACTGCCAGCACTTCTGACGGGAATTTGAGCGTAGAAACAGTGATGCCGTCCCTATGCTGAAATTTGGTCCGAGGATCTGTCCGCACAGCCGTATAGATTTCGGTTGGCTCACCGAACAGAAATCGCAGCACGTCGAGATGATGAATGCTCATGTTGAGCAACGTGAGCCGATCATAGAAGGCCAGGAACTGCTGCCAATGCGGGATTGCACGCATCTCAATCGTTCCCAGAACCGGCATTCCGAGTTCGTTCCGCTCGAGCAATTGCTTCAGAACGCGCATCGACTGATCGAATCGCATGTTCTGGTTGACGGACAGCACTTTGTCAGTTGCTGCCGTTTCTTCCACGAGCGCTTTCGCTGTCGCAAAATCCGTCGCCAGCGGTTTCTGGGCCAGGATGCCGCGCACATGTTTTTGTCTGAGAGCACGACGGATCAACTCTGGCTGCTGATCGGGCGGGAACGCGATGTCAACGATCTCAACATTGGGGTTTTCTATCAGTTGGTGCGGCGTCTGGTGCACGGTGTCAATTTTCCAACGCCTGGCGACTTCTGCCGCCTTTTCCGCTCGCCGCGAAGCGATCGCGACAACCGGAAACCCGGCCGTCGCGTAAGCTAAAAGCTGAACGTCGGCCATGATAAACCCTGCGCCGATACATCCGATCTTAAACTCTCGACATCGGATGCTGGGGTCCGGGTCAAAGTTCGATGCCTTTGGCAGATTTGGCACAGCAGTAATGAGAATCAGTTATTTCTAGTTGTCC
>JAFAKL010000376.1 GCA_019235445.1 Verrucomicrobiota bacterium
TTTGACTCCTGTCTCCTGAATTCTGCCTCAAAAATCGTATTTATCGATGTTATCCTTAGTAAAGACGGTGGGCCGACCGAGGAGAATCTGGCTGCCGTTAATGATCTTGAGTTTGCCAAGTCTGCCGGCGTCCAGTTCAGTGTCACCGGGCTTGAGCTTTCCGTCGATCACCGCGCGCATGGCGTAAGCGGCTGCGTACCCCAAATCGACCGGGTTCCATAGGACGTCGCTCTTCACAGCGCCGCTTTTAACGAACGGCTTCATCTGATTCGGGGTGGACTGACCCACTACCGCGATTTTGCCGATCAGATTGGCTTGGGTGATTGCATCGGCGGCGCCAGGGAAGGCCACGCTGGAGAGCCCAATGATACCCTTTACTTTGGGATACGCCTTCAGAATCTGGCCTGTTACCTGGAAAGCTTTTTGCTGATCTTCCTCGGCAGGAAGAATCGTCACCAGGTTCAGCTTCGGGTAGGCGGTCGCAATGTACTTTTTTATTTCCGCTATCCAGGCATTCTGGCCGGCGGCGGTGAGGGAACTGGTGACAATCGCAAAATCGGCTTCCGACCCGATTTCCTTAACCAGGCAATCGATGTCGGCCTTTGCCACTCCATCCGGTGTGCACATTTGGACAAACCATTCCCGGGCGTCCGGCTGCGACTCGGCGTCATAACCAATGACGTGGATACCCGCTTTGAGCGCTTTGCGGAGTACGGGCGAGATAGCGACCGGATCGTTCGCTGCGAAAAAGATCCCATCGACCCCACGCGAAATGGCATTATCGATGAATTCGATCTGTTTCTGGATATCCCCGACGGTCGGGCCGTCCGTGGTTACTTCGGTCGGAAGGCCGGCCTTGGTTAGATCAGCGCAACCTTCGGCAATACCTTTCGCAGTGGCATTAAAGTAGCCGATACCGATGAGCTTCGGAATATCAGCCAAGACGGCCTTTTTGCCTTTGAGGTCCTTTGGGTTAACGCACTTTCCGCCATTGTAGGGCGCTGTCGTATCGTCCCCGAAGGCCGTGGCGACCGAGGCGACGGCGAGAAGGAAGACGGTCGTTTTAAGGTGCAAATGTCTCAATGAATTCATGTTTGGAAAAATCCTGGTGGGACTAGATGTTTGGGGTTGGTGGTGATTTGGCGAAGCGACGTCCTGTGAGGAGTTGCCTCTCCAAAAACTGATTTAGCAAAATGGAAAGAATGAGCACGGTGCCGATCAATATCACCGTGGACTCCCCTCGTAACCCGGCGAGCTGCAGTCCGTTTTTCAAAAGCTGAATGATCACCACGGCGATCGTGGTGCCGAGAATCGTGCCGCGGCCACCAAAGATACTCGTTCCGCCAAAGACCACCGCTGCGATCACGTCCAGCTCCAATCCAGTCGCTGCGTC
This sequence comes from Verrucomicrobiota bacterium, assembly GCA_019235445.1. Taxonomy (GTDB): domain Bacteria; phylum Verrucomicrobiota; class Verrucomicrobiia; order Chthoniobacterales; family JAFAMB01; genus JAFAMB01. The sequence goes on from JAFAKL010000376.1 coordinate 1,394, forward strand.
GGCTCGGGTGCTGGTGACACGGGAAGTAAAAATGAAGCCGGCCAGACCCGCCATGAGCCCACTGAAGGAATACATCAGCAGCTTGATCCGACCGACCCGCAGCCCGGCGAACCGAGCAGCCGTCTCGTTATTTCCAATGGCATAGACGGAACGACCAAGAGGGGTTCCCGCTAGTGCCATCGCACTGATAATCAGCACTCCGATCAAAATGTAGACTTGCGTCGGCACGCCCCAGATATCGCCGCTGCCCCAAAAGGCAAAAGAATCGGGAAAACCATTCACGGAACGAGATTCACTGATTCCAAAGGAAAGCCCTCGGTAAATTGCCAGCGTCGCAAGCGTCACGATCAAAGGGGGGACGCCTAGATACACAATCACCAGGCCATTCAGAAGGCCGGCGAGGGCCCCACCGAGAATAGCAACCCAAATCGCCAACCAAAGCGGGAATCCGAAGGATTCCCAGGAAAATCCCAACAGGATGGTGCTCAGAGCCATCATCGAGCCGACAGAAAGATCGATACCTCCGAGGATGATTATGAAGGTCATCGGCACCGCCAGAAGTGCGACCTCACTCAAAAAACGTGTTTGGTTGAGTAAGTTGGCGGCAGTAAGAAACCGATCAGACGTAAACGACAAAGCGATGATCGCCAGGATCAGGATGCCGATCAGCACGACTTCTTGAACTGTCAGCCAACGGAGGTTCATGAATTTCGGCGAGGCGGCTTCTCCTCCGCCTCCTCCGGATGCGACCAATGTCGTCGCACCGCCCGATATTTGCCTGCGTCGGAAAACATCCAGGAGAATGGTCAAGAGAATCAGGCTTCCTTGGACAGTTTGAAACCATTCCGCGCGGATATGCAGAAAGACCAGAGCAGTGCCGATCGTTTGCAGGAGGATCGCGCCGAGCAAGGCACCGATGACCGTGCCGGTACCGCCAAGAATGCTGACGCCGCCAATTACCGCCGAGGTAATCACGGTCAGTTCAAAACCAGGAGCCACGTTCGACTGGATCGCCGTGAAGTTGGTGGCATACAAGATTGCCGAAACACCTACTAACAAGCCGTTCATTACGAAAACGCCTAGCGTCACCTTCCGCACCGGGATCCCGGAGAGGCGAGCGGCTTCGGCATTACCGCCCACGGCGTATATCTGTCTGCCGCCCGCCGAATATTTCAGCCAGACGGAAAAAACAACGCCAAACAGGACCAGCGCGCAAATCGGCAGCGGAATTCCCATCACCAGCAACCGGCTGATGCCAAACCCTGGAGGCAATCCGTAAATCCAGATCCCGCCGGTCGAAAGAATCAATCCACCTTTCAGGATACTGGCCATCCCTAAAGTCGCGACAATGGCCGGGATTCGGCAGTAGGCGACTAACACGCCGTTTGTCAGGCCAATCAGCCCACCGGTGAGAACCGTGGCGGCAAAAACGATCCAGAGCGGTACTCCGGCCACCGCCAGCTTCCCTGCCACCGTGGCACACAACCCGAGCGCCGCACCGATCGAAATATCGATGTGACCGCAAAGAATGATCATGGTCATTCCGACCGCGGCCACTCCGATGTAGGAAGAATTGTATAAAATATCGACCAGATTCGTCGACGCAATGAAGCCTCGGTTCAGGGCGGTGACACCGACCAGCACTAACAAGAACGCGATGACCAAAACACCTTCCTGCTGGTTGAAGATGGCTAGCCAGCTCCCGGCGCCACTTTGCCCGGAAAGGTTCGTCAACGCCGGATTCACTGATTTCTGGGGTGGGACCACTTCAGACATACGTTTCAATCTGAACTAAATTTGAAACCACAGATTTCGCCCGCGTTCAGCAATCTGTGTTTACCTCTTCTCTTCTGGGGAGTCGCCGTTCACCTTTTGGCCGACTGCGGCGGCAAGGATGTTTTCTTGAGTTGCGTTGTGGCGCGCAAATTCCGCGACCAGGTACCCCTCGCGCATGACGCAGATTCGGTCGCTCAGGCGCAGCACTTCAGGCAGGTCGCTGGAAATAACCAGAATCGCCATTTTCTCTTCCCGCGCAAGTTGGTCCAGCAGACGATGAATTTCGGCCCGGGCGCCGACGTCAATTCCGCGAGTCGGTTCATCCACCATCAGCAGGCGCGGTTTCGTGGCCAGCCATTTACCGAGCACGATCTTCTGCTGGTTACCGCCAGAGAGGTTGCGAGCGACCTGGTGACTGTCGGGAGTTTTGATCCGCAACATCCGGACGTATTCGTCCGCCAATCTGTCTTCCGCCTCGAAATTCAGGAAGGGCCCGCGCATCAGTTGCCAGATTCTCGTCAACCCGATGTTCTCGCCCACGGTCATGGCGATCACCAGGCCCTGGCGCTGGCGGTCTTCTGGCGCATAAGCAATGCCAAGCTCAATCGCATCTTCCGGCCGGGAGATATTGACGGCGCGGCCATCCACTTCGATTGTCCCCGACTCCGGCGGGGCTACGCCAAAGACAGCCTGCGCAAGTTCGGAGCGTCCGGATCCGACCAGCCCGGCGAGTCCCACAATCTCACCTGCACGGACCTCCAGAGAGGCATCCCGCAAAAGGGGCCGCCGGGCCAGATTCCGCACTCGCAAGACAACTTCTCCAGCGGGAGTGGCCTCGCCGAGGTGAGGCAGCGGCTCGAGTTCCAAGGCCCGTCCCACCATCATTCTAATCAACTCCGATTCGTTCGTTTCAGACACCAATTTGACGCCAATGAACTTTCCGTCCCGCAGTACAGTGACACGGTTGGCCAGAGCGAAAATCTCGTCGAGACGATGGCTGATGTAGACGATGGCCACTTTCTGAGCTCGGAGCCGATGGATGATCCCAAAAAGCCTTTCCGTATCGTGCTGCGTGAGCACCGCCGTGGGCTCATCCAAAATAAGGATCCGAGCCTTGCGAGAGAGCGCCTTGGCGATCTCCACCCGTTGGCGATTTCCTACTGAAAGCGTCCCCACCCGGGATCGCACATTCAGGTCGCTGGCATCCAGGGACTCCAGCAATGCGGTTGCTTCACGTGCAGCGCGACCCCAATCCAGCGCAAAACCACCCAACCGGCGCGGCATGTTGCCGGAGAAAATATTCTCCGCGACGGTTAACTCCGGATAAAGGCTAAATTCCTGGTAAATCGTCGCGATGCCGTGTGCTTGTGCCTCGCGCGGATGAGCAAAATGCACCGTTTTGCCGTCAACCTGCATCTCGCCAGAACCTGGTGGATAGACGCCCGAGACGATTTTGATCAGAGTCGATTTACCGGCCCCGTTTTCGCCGAGTAACGCGTGCACTTCACCCGGCCATACGTCGAACGAAACCTCGTCCAGAGCGCGAACACCCGGAAAAGTCTTGCTGACTTTCCTTAAAGCCAACGCTAGCTCGCCCGGAGAGCTCATCGAGGCAGAGGATGTCGGGGTTTCTAGAACCATGGACCTGTGAGGGGAACAGTGAAAGCTAACCACCAAAGCCGCCGGTATTACAGATGCCTGACCGAAAAACACGTAAAACACGTCTCCGGCCTTCCCTGCTGCCGCCGACCTTACAGCCGCTACCTTCTATCTTTATCCCGGAGGGAAGTCAAGAGGGTAGGAAAGAGGTTTTGCCTACCGTCCGATCCCTTCCTCCTTATCAAGCGGAAAACGAAATGCGCTCAGTCGCAGCACGAAGCTTCTCGTAGAGCGGCGTCAAGCCGGTGGGGATGACTCGCGTACCGCCGAGGACGGTCATTAAATTGTGATCACCGCTCCATCGTGGGACGACATGCAGATGCAGATAATCGGCGACACCGGCCCCTGCAGCGCTCCCCACATTCCACCCGATATTGAAGCCTTCCGCCTTGACGACCTCTTCGAGCAGACGCTCGGCATAGCTCGCCAGATCCACCATTTCCAGCTTTTCGCCACCGGTCAGCTCCGCTAACCGGGAAACCCTGCGATAGGGAACAACCATGAGATGTCCCGGCGCATACGGGTAAAGATTCATCAATAGAAACGCGTTTTTCCGGCGGTAGACTACGAAATGGTCCGCGTCGTTTGCCGCCTCTGCCGCTTCCCATAGAAAATCGACCTTACGCTCCCGCTCGAGATATTCGATCCGCCAGGGAGCCCACAGACTTTCCAGCCAACCTCCTAACTCATTCACAGCGTATGTTTAACCTCCCGTGCACCCCCTGGTCCAAGGATCTTTTCAAAATCGTCCTCGTTCTCGTTCCTGTCCCGGAGGGACCAAACGAAAGTAGCCAGGCACGAAGTGCCTGGAAACAAGAGAAAAGTGGTCCTGTCCCGGAGGGACGGTTGATCCGACGGTCAAAAATCGCAAACGACGACGAAGGACGAGGACGAGAACGATTGGATTCGGAGGGCTTCCCCCCTCGTCCGCGTCCTCGTTTTCGTTCTCCGCTTTGAAAAGGAGCATCACACATCTGGAGGACCTTGATCTACCGTCCCGGAGGGACGGTCGATCTGCTCACTCGTCGATGACA
>JAFAKL010000401.1 GCA_019235445.1 Verrucomicrobiota bacterium
GCCAGCGTACATGCTTCGTTCACGATGCCAGAGAAAGAGATGACCAAACGTATCATTTGCGCCATGCAAAACCGATACGTGACCATGCTGGGGCATCCCACCGGACGTCTTCTTCTTTCCCGGGAGCCTTATCAGGTGGATCTCGGAGAGGTCATTAAAGCGGCCGCCCAGACCGGGACGATCATCGAGTTAAATGCTAATCCAAGGCGGTTGGATTTAGACTGGCGGTTCTGGAAATTCGCCCGGGAGCAAGGGGTACGATGTGCGATCAATCCGGATGCGCACTCCGTCCTTCGTTTGCAGGACCTCTGGTTTGGAATTCAATCCGCGCGCAAGGGTTGGTTGACGCGCGAAGATGTCGTGAATTGCCTTCCTTTGAACGAGGTGAAAAGAGTACTGCAGCAGAAGAGCGCCCCGCAAGGACGCCCCTGAGCAAGTGACCTTTCTTCACCTTGGAGGAAGAAAACGGATCGGCTTTCTTCTTACTCCGAGGGCAATTGCACAATCACCTCGGTGTAAGTCTTTCCATCGCTCTCGGTAAAGATTCTGGCGTTCATCCGCGCCAGGTCGCCTTTCGCTTTGAATAGACCCAGACCAAACTGTTCCCTTTGCCTGCGGGTCGTGAAAAAGGGATCAAAGGCTCGCCGCATCACCTCAGCCCTCATGCCCTGCCCGTTGTCCCGGAATTTTAGGTCGACCAGCCGAGCATGCGCATGCGCAGTGACAACTACCGCCTTTGCGCTCGCTTCTTCCGCGTTGCGAAGAATTTGCTCAACAATTTCCTTCGCTTTTCGACGATCCACCTGAACCTTTATCTGATCGTCGTACTCGTTGACCATTGATATGCCGCTGGGACACACCACCGGCTGAAAAAGTTCAGCAAGGGTGAGCGACTCCGGATAAAGCGGCGTAACCTTACTCAGGGAAGCGGCTTCGTTGAGACACTGCGACAAAAGGTCTGCCGCTCGAGACATCTGTTGAACGGGCTGTAAAACTTCTGGCTTAAGATCCGGTTCGAGAAGCAATAATCCCGAGTGCCCGGTGAGAACCGTGATCACGTTGTTCAGCTTATGAATCAACCCGACAAGCAATGAGGCATAGTATTCTTCCGTGTAGCCCCCGGCCAGCATGTTTGTCGGCGACTCCTTTTCTTCCACAATAAACTCCTCTTTTGATAATCGCGGGATAAATAACTCACCATCTTACGACATGCTGGATTTAAATCAAAGCAGGCCCATACCAACTGTGTGTTTCGCTTCCGAACCCTGAAACTCTGCAGCTGCAGCCATCGTGTACCTCAGGTTTTTGATTTAATGCGCCGCTCGAAAGCCGAGCACATTTCGGGTAGAGATCTTTTCAAATACCACTTTTCGAAATGGTTCAGCAACTGGGCCGCCAAGGCCGCTCTGGAAACGCGGTTCCTGGTAAACTGCTCGATGGCGGCAGTCGGATATCGATCGATAACCGGAGCTGATCGCACATTAAGCCCAATTCCCAGCACTTGAAAACTCCAGGTGTTCGAAGTCTCCAAGAGGAACCCAGCCAGCTTCCCGCCGCCCAGCATGAGGTCATTGGGGGGCTTGATCTCTACCGTTTGCTGAACCCATTTCTCAATCACCTCGGCGCAGGCAACGGCCGCTATCTGGACCAGCTGCGGCCACTGGCTGACCGGGAACCGCGCACGAAGGAGAATGGAAAACAGAAGGCCGATGCCCTCGGCCGACAGCCATTTCCGGCCGTGCGTGCCGCGGCCGCCGGTCTGGTTTTCAGCAAAAATCACCAGACCTTCGCCGGCGCCGGCAACCCCTGCTTGCCGGACACGATCGTTCGTGGAGGACGTTTCACGAAAAACCAAGACTTCCCGGCCGATCCTTTCCGTGTGAACGCCTGCCAAGATCATCTCAGGCACCAGCAATTCCGGCTCCTTGAGGATCCCGATTGTTTGTTCGGTGCGATGGAAAATGAATCCGCATTGCTGGAGGTCTTCAATGAAAATCGGCAGCTCGTTGGATCCGATGCCAGTTTGTTCGCACAACTCGGCCAGTCTGAAGTCGGTCCCGACCGGCAACAGCCGCCGGAGCAATCTGACCTCTCTTGGATCACGCATCGAATAATTCCAAAGAGAAATCGATCGCCCTGGCAGAGTGCGTGAGCTGACCGACCGAAATACAATCGACTCCGGTCTCGGCGATCTGGCGCACGGTGGTCAAAGAGACACCTCCGCTCGCCTCAAACTTAAGGCCGGGCCGCCTCAGCGACATGCAAACACGCAATTGGTCCGGAGTCATGTTGTCGAGCAGAATGACGTCGATCCCCTTTAGATTGGCAAATTCGCGGGCCTGATCAAAAGAATCAGCTTCCACTTCAATCGGGATTTTCGGATGACTTCGCCGAATGGATAAAATTGCATCCTGAAGCCCAGGTCTGGCCAATAGATGATTGTCTTTTACGATGATGCGGTCGTAAAGACCCATCCGATGATTCTGGCCTCCTCCTGCCTGTACGGCCGCTTTCTCCAAAGCCCGAAGACCAGGCGTTGTCTTCCGGGTGTCCAGAATGGTAACTCCTGTTCCGTGGACAGCCTCAACGAACTGGGCCGTCAACGTTGCAACTCCCGAAAGACGCTGGATGAAGTTCAGAGCAACGCGCTCGCCGGTGAGAATGGTTCGGGTAAGGCCGGCCAGTTCGAGCACCGTTTGCCCGGGTTTTATGGCAGATCCATTCTTTTGCAAGAAACGCAATTCCAGTCGGGAATCGAGCTTCCGATAGACTTTTCCAACGACCTCTAAACCAGCGATGACACAGGTTTCCTTTGCGAAAATACGACCTCTGGAAACGCTGGTCTCCGAAATAAAAAAGAGGGAGGTCAGGTCCCCTCCGCCGATATCCTCGGCGAGAGCAATATCGACTGGGTCCGGCAATGACATTTCCACTGCAGGACAGTAGTGTCCTGTCCCCGAAATACCAGGTATATTGTCGCGATCGAAATAGGCCTCCGGCAAGCCGGCCCGAGCTGGCCTGGCTCATATCGAATGGCGCAAATCAACTTCTTCTTCACGTCTGGCTGATAGGGAGACTCATCACAAAGGTGGCACCCGCCCCAGGCCTGCTCTGAACTGCAATGGAGCCTCCGTGTGCTTGTACCGTGTGTTTGACTATTGACAAACCGAGCCCCGTACCGCCCGCGTCCCGCGATCTGTCTTTGTGGACACGATAAAAACGTTCAAAGATATGCGGCTGGTCGCTCAGAGGGATACCGACCCCGTCGTCGCTTATCCTCACGACAACGGCGGCCGTAGCGCTGTACATTTCAACGCTGATTCTGGCGCCCGACTTGCCGCTATGCTTCAGCGCGTTGTCCAGCAGGTTATAGAGGACCTGCTCGATTCGGAACGCGTCGGCCTCAATCCGGGACAGGTGCTTTGGCACAGTGGTGGTCACCAGCGCGCCACTCTCACGAATCAGCGAATCCAACTGCTCAAGAACCCGGTCAAGGCTTTCCGAGAGATCGATCGGCTCGAAATGCAAACTGATTTTCCGGGACTCCAATTTGGATAGGGCCAGAAGATCTTCGATCAATAGATTCAGCCGCTGCGCATGCTTGTGCATCGTCCGCAGAAACCGGAGATTGGTCTCGCGATCGTCTCCCCCTTCGATCAACGTTTCAAGGTAGCCCGTAATAATTGATAAAGGGGTGCGCAGCTCATGAGAGACATTCGCCACAAATTCTTTCCGAACCGCCTCCAGCGACCGGATCTGGCTGACATCATGAAATATCACCAGCGCTCGGGCCAGCGACTCCGAACGAAGACTGACGGAGGTAATTTGGAAATGCTTGAGCTGGAACTGCTCTCCATCGCTGATCTCGGCTTGCAACTCGGCCGATTGGGGTTCCCCAGTATCCAATGATTGCCGAATGACCTGGTGCACCAGGTGATTTCGAAAGACTTCCATCACCGTCCGATCGATGGGCGATTTAGGCAAAGAGAACATCTGCTGCAGACGGTCATTCACGAGCCGAACATGCATGTCGCTATCTGCTATCAGCACACCCTCGACCATGCTGGCAAGGATTGCTCGTAGACTAAAGTCTTCGTCGGCAATGCGCCGGGCGAACTCTCGCTTTGCCCGCGCCACTACTTTCAGGTCGTGGTGAATTTCCTGTATGATCCGGGGTCCCGAAACCTCATGCGAAAGCGCTTCGTCCATCCTCAGACGCCGCACTTCCCGGTGCAAGATCAATACACGGCGCCAAAGAGTTATAGCAAGCAGGCTAAGAAGGCCCGACAAAACCAGCGCGACAATCAAACACCCGATGATCACACGACGTGTTGATGAACGAGAAACCTATAGCCCTCGCCTCGCATCGTGACAATTCGATCGGCCGCTGTACCTAGCTTTTCGCGCAGCCGTCTGACATGCGTATCTACCGTGCGCGTATCAATCGCGGTCTTATAACCCCATACATCCTGCAAAAGGGTCTCTCTGGAGAGAGTTCTTCCCCGATGTTCAACCAGCGCGGCGAGCAATTTAAATTCTGTGGTTGTAAGATCCAACCGCCTCCCGTTGACTGTGATCTCAAAATTGCCCTTGTCTACGCAGAACTCATCTACTGTTAGCACCGAGGATTTTCGGACCTCTCGCAGCCGTCGTAGCAAGTTCTGGAGGCGCAAGACCAACTCGCGTGGACTGAAGGGTTTGGTGATATAGTCGTCCACTCCAAGCTCAAGACCCGCGATTCGATCTGAAATCTCCGCTTTGGCGGTGAGAATCAGGATAGGAATATTCGCGGTTGCGTTCGTGTTGCGTAAAGCCTTGCAGACCTCGATCCCGGTCATCTGAGGTAGCATAATATCCAGGACAATGGCATCGGGTCGCGATTCGGTGGCAGTCGCCACCCCAGCCGGACCATTCAGCGCCGTCAGGACATCAAAGCCGGCCCGATGAAGGTGATATCGGACCAGGTCCACTACATCCGGTTCGTCCTCGACAATCAGGATTGTGTCCAACATTCGCTCCCAGGGTAGCGAATGCCCTTAGGACCATCAAGGCAAGTCCAAAAAAATGATCCGGGCTGCGCACGCCAAGGAGTCGAAGTCGAGAGATCCGTGCGCAAACCCGAATCGCCTTAACCGTAGGATTTAGACAGACTGACCTTACCGGTGTTCAAAAGTTTCTCGTTTTCTTTCACAATGTTCTCCAAACAAAGGAGTCTTTCCAAGGACCGTCACCGGTTCACTTCAGCTCTTGTTAATTAAGCCGCTCGGAACGTTGGACTTAAGTCAAAACAGCGGAAATCTGACCAGGCTGACCTCCAGGTGAGAAACCTGGATCATCCGCTGCATTGG
>JAFAKL010000416.1 GCA_019235445.1 Verrucomicrobiota bacterium
CGCGTCTAGTCCCGTAGGGACGGTTGATCAAGGTTTGCTCCAGACGTGTCATTCTCTTTTCCTCGAAAATATCTCTGGGACTAGTGATCAGATCAACCGTCCCTCCGAGACGAGGTCCACTTTTCTCTTGTTTCCAGGCACTTCGTGCCCGGCTACTTTCGTTTGGTCCCTCCGGGACAGGATGCGCTCTTTCGTTGTAGGATCTTCCGTCAGTCAAGTTAGCGCTTAGGGGGTTTCACTCCGGTTCAGGGCCAGGGTCCTTCCGGGATACCTTCTCCGAAGAGGCACCTAGGCCTGAAAATCGTCTTCGAAATGTCCAAACTCCAGGCCCGGCTAGCTAAGCCGGGGTACGAACGGTTAGCGCCACTTGAAGACAAGAAGTGGCAGCTCAGTGGTAAGTAAGGCGTCTCGCCTTACCTCCGAACGCGCAAAGCGGGGACGCTTTGCCTACAAGAAGTGGCAGCGTAGTCATAATTGAGGCCGACCAATCGTGGCGCAGTACACCTGCAAGCCGGGTGTGAGCCGCGCGTACGTCCATTCAAATCGGAATGACTTCGACCGAGGAATTCGCGCTCATTACCTGATCGGGTTTCAACCGGCAGAGCGCGTTAGCCTGCGACAGCGCAAATAAGGCGTGGGATTCCTGTCTGCCGACAGGTTTGAAGGTTCCCTGGTGATAAATGCCTCTAAAATAGTGGGGTCGATCGCCGCGATTGACAAGTTCCTCTTCGAGGCGGGCATGTGCACGCGGCAATTCCAACGAGAGACGACCACCCAGCTTCCAGAGCGCCGGGCGGGCGAAGAGCAGAAAGGTCACAAACGCCGAAACAGGGTTGCCCGGCAAACCGAAAATCAAGCTGTTCTTCATTCGCCCGAACATGAACGGCTTCCCTGGCTTCACGGCCACTCTCCAGAGCTCGAGCCTGGCTCCCAGTTTTTGCAGGGTCGGCTTGACGAGATCCTTCGCGCCCACCGAAACGCCCCCCGCCACGACCATCGCTTCGTAACGCTCCGCTCGTTGAAAGCTTTCCAGGTGCGCTTCTTCCAAATCCGGTACGATCGGAAAAATCTCTCCCGCAGCGCCAGAATCTGCTACCAGCTGCCCCAGCAGAATCCGATTCGTCTCGTAGATCTCACCTGAAGCAAGCGGTTGACCTTGCGATCTGAGTTCGCTTCCGGTCGCAAAAATCGCCACCGACGGCCGCTTAAAGACCGGCACCTGGCTCAATCCCTGCGAAGCGATCGCAGCCAGTTTCGGTCCGGTCAGGAGGTCTCCTTTCAACCCGACTTTTTGACCTTCGCAAAGATCACCGCCACGCACCCGGATGTTTTCCCCGCTGGTCACTCCCTGGCGGACTAGAATGCTTCTTTCCTCCGCCTTGACATCCTCCTGCATGATGACCGCGTCGGCTTGCCGCGGGATCGGCGCACCGGTGTAGATCCGGATCGCTTCTCCGCGCCCCACACTCAAACCAAGGTCAGGCCCGGCGGCTTGTTCGCCGCAGACAAGCAAGCGCGCACCGGTCTCCGCGTCTTCAGCCCTGACGGCATAGCCGTCCATCGTTGAGTTATCAAACCGAGGCAATGCGAGTGTCGCAACGATGTCCTGTGCGAGCACCCGGTTCCCCGCCTCCCAGATGGGAACATTTTCCATGGTTGGCGGTCCCACGGATTCCAGCACCCGAGCTAAGGTTTCGTCTTCGCTGAGAAGCATCGCTATTCCTTGTTGACCTCGGAAACCTCGAGATCCTGCGTTATCCTGAGATCGCGCGAGGAAGCTCCGACGGAGATCTTGTATTTGCCCGGATCCGTTCTCCATTGACCGGCGCGAGAGTCAAAGCAGGCAAAAGATCGCCGATCAAGGGTCAGGGTCGTTTGCCTCGATTCTCCCGGGGCCAGAGAAACCTTTGCAAATCCCTTCAGTTCCTTGAGCGGCCGTTCCATCGCCGGATGCACCGGAGCCAGATAAAGTTCCGCTACTTCTGCTCCGGCTCGAGGACCAATATTTCGAATCTCAAACGAGACTTTCACGTTGTACGGATCCGAATGGTCTTCCGTTTCGATGTGCAAATTCGAATATTCAAATTGAGTGTACGAAAGCCCATAGCCGAAAGGGAACAAAGGATCGATCCCTAAATGATCGTATCCGCGGTAGCCGACGAAAATTCCTTCATCATAATGGACGCTTTGACCGCCATCGTCCGAAGGATAAGATTCAAACGCAGGATTATCGCTGATATTGCGTTCGAAACTCACAGGCAGCTTGCCTGAAGGATTCACGTCCCCAAACAGGATTTTGGCCAACGCGTTCCCGCCCTCCTGACCCGGATACCAGGCATGCAGCAGTACCGGAACCTTTCCCAGCCAGCGGTGCATGTCCACGTTTCCACCTGAATTAATGACCACGATGGTCTTCGGATTTTTGTTCGCCACGCTACTGACCAAATCGTCTTGGCCGTCGGGCAAGACAAAGGTCCGGTCGAAGCCCTCGCCCTCGGTGCCACTGTCAAAACCGACGCAAACAATCGCCGCGTCATAGCCGCTTATGGCGTCGGGAACCTTGAGCGAAGCCCACCCAAACTGCGCAATCGCGCCTCCTCCGCCGCTGTTCTTGTACTCAACTCGAAGCCGATACAGACGGCCGGCTTCAAGGAACCTGGTGGTCACGTCCGGACGCGCGGCATGATCGATCCAGTCGTCAATGATCAGCTTCTCATCGAGGAAGACTCGAATTCCCGAATCCGCCCTGGCCCGAAAGACATGGTTAGAAGAATCATTGCTTCGGATGAAGCCGGTCCAGCGCACCGTGAATTGGTTTGGCAAGGCGGCTTTCAACGCATTGTTACTGGCCCAATCGAAGTTGATCCTTTGATCGATGCGGTCGAGAATCGCAGTCCCCGAAAGCGTAAGGTTGGGAAAGTATTCGGCCCGCAAACCGTCAACCTGAAGCCCGGGCCGGTCTTCATGTTCAAAGCGCGATGTTCCAGGGTTGCCGACTCCCGCGTCGAGATAATCTACCGTCATTTCTGGTCCGCTGTGATTTACCAGGCCGTCCAGGACGCTCACCGCGTAAAACGGGTTAACGTATGAGCTGCCCCAACCAGTCGGAACACCTGGGTGGGCGTCCGGTCCGAGCACCGCGATTTTTTTGACCTGAGCCGGATCCAAAGGCAGGATGTTTTTCTCATTCTTCAGCAGCACGATTCCTTCTTCGGCGATTGCCAAAGCGGCTCTCCCACTTTGCGGATCGTTTTCCAGAATCGATGCATCCAATTGCGGGCGGTCCAGAAAACCCATGCGGACGATCATCCGTAAGATCCGGCGCAGCTTATCATCGATCTGTTCCTCCGTTATTTCTTGCCGCCGAATCGCCGGAAGCAAATTCTCCGGATTGATCCAGGACCCGGACGGCATTTCCAGATCCAATCCACCGCGCGCTGCACCCAGAGCGCTATGGGTAGCCCCCCAGTCTGACATCAGAACCCCGGTAAATCCCCATTCGCCTTTCAACAAGGAGTTATTGAGGATTCCGTTCTCCGTACAGTAGTTCCCGTTCACTTTGTTATAGGCATCCATGACTGCCGCGACTTTTGCGATTCGCGAGGCCGCCTCAAACGCCGGTAAATAAATTTCACGCAGCGCTCTTTCAGAGACGATGACGTTGATAGTGGACCGATTGATTTCCTGATTGTTCGCCGCGAAATGCTTTATGGTCGCGGCGACACCCTGGCTCTGAACACCTCGAATGAACGGCACGACCATTTGCGACGCGAGAAAAGGATCCTCGCCTGAAATGTACTCGAAGTTCCTGCCGCAGATCGGAAGACGATTGATGTTCACGGCGGGAGCAAGCAATATGTGTATCCCTCGGGCTCTGCAGTCCCGGGCGATCGACACACCCTCCCATTGAGCAAGATCCCGGTTCCAACTTGCCGCCAACGCGATTCCCGCCGGATAACGAGTACTCGGTTTGTCTTGTCTGACGCCGAGCGGTCCGTCGGACATCCGAATCTCCGGCAGCGCTAGCCGCGGAATTGCTCGAATGGACATCGCGTTCACACCGCCGATATAATCGAGCTTCTCTTCCAACGTCATTTGCCCGAGCAGCCGTTCCACCCGTTGATCTTCGGACTCACCGGCACTTCCAGCGAAAGAGAGAGAGAGAGTAACCGAGACCAAAGCCAGAATGCCCAAGCCCTGAATCGACCTTACCATGCTTCTCGTTCCAAACGAAAAGAGCGGCCGCCTGACCCGAGCCCTGAAGGGTGCCACGAAAGCGGACACCGGCAAAGCGTTCTC
>JAFAKL010000428.1 GCA_019235445.1 Verrucomicrobiota bacterium
ATCTTCCTTCAGTTAGCGCTTAGGGGGGTCACTCCGGTTCAGGGCCAGTGCCCCTCCGGGGTACCTTCTCCGGAGTGGACCTAGGCCTGAAAATCCTCTTCGAAATGTCCAAACTCCAGGCCTGGGGCGGGCGCCCCATAAGCGTTAACTTATCGCAGCGGCAGGGAGGTGCCGTGCATTTATCCCGGAGGGATTAACGAGGGTAGCCTGGCACGAAGTGCCTGGAAAAAAGAAAAAGAGGCGTCTCGTCCCGTAGGGACGGTTGATCAAGGTTTCCTCCCGATGTGTCATTCTCTCTTCCTCGAAAAATATCTCTGGCACATCAACCGTCCCTCCGGGACGGGTCCACTTTCTCTTGTTTCCAGGCACTTCGTGCCTGGCTACTTTCGTTTGGTCCCTCCGGGACAGGCTATTTTCGTTTAGTCCCTCCGGGACCAAGCTGCGCGCCCTTTCGTTTGTAGGATTTTCCTTGAGTTAGTTAAGTTAGCGCTTAGGGGGCTGCCCCCCAGGCTTTAATTGTTTCGCGCTTCCAGCGTGCAGGAAAGAATTCGGTCGATGCCACCCCGAGGCGCATGCGGGCGCTTCAGTGCGGCAAGGCGTCCCGGCCATCGGGGCTGGTGGCCAGCCGCGCGGGGTCGCGGCCTTTTGTTTCTTCCCACAACCGGTCCTGCTGCGGCGGAGTCAGCGAGCCAAATTCGAGTCCGCGATCTTCCGCCAGACGTTCCATCTCTTTGAACCTGAGGGCAAACTTGGCGGTCGCCTGGTTGAGGAGGTGCTCGGCATCCAGTTCCTTTTTGCGGGCAAAATTTACGATCGAAAAGAGCAGATCCCCCAACTCTTCCTGCAGACGATTCTCCGGCGCCGATTCCATTTCGCGGAGTTCTTCCCGCACCTTTGCCAAAGCACCGTCCGCTTCGCTCCAGTCAAAGCCAACCCGAGCCGCTTTGGTTTGCACTTTCTGTGCACGAGCGAGCGCGGGCAAAGCTTTTGGTACGCCGTCCAACGCGGAGCGTCGTTCCTGTTTTTCCGCCCGCTTGATCACCTCCCACTGCTTGAGCACCGCAGCGCTATCCGGTAGACGATTTTCTCCAAAGACGTGTGGATGCCGGTGGACGAGCTTGTCCGCAATGATCGTGGCGACATCATCCATGTCGAAGCGCTTTTCCTCGGAAGCCATTTGAGAGTGCAGCACGACCTGTAAAAGCAAATCGCCCAGTTCTTCCTTCATTTCCTCGTCGTCCGCGGCATCAATTGCATCGACCAATTCGTAACACTCCTCGACCAGATGTGGTTTCAAGCTTTGATGCGTTTGTTCCCGATCCCAAGGACAACCTTCGGGCGATCGGAGTTGAGCCACAATGTTTCGCAATCGATCAATGGGCGAGGCCATGCGTCAAGAACTCGTCACTTCGGCGATGCGGATCATGCTGGCCGGCTAGCCCCGGTCTTTTTCCAACAGCTTTGCGCGCGCCCGCTCCAAGGCAGCGCGCTCCTGTGAGGTGAGACTGTTCAGCCCATGTCTGGAGATCTTATCCAGCAGGTGATCAATTTCCACTGTCTCGCTCCCGCTCACCTCTGGTTTTGCCGACCGCGGATGGGATTTTGGTCTTGGAACCACTCGCAATTTCGGCCGGCGCCGCAGCGGCAAACGGAGGGAAGGCAACTCACCGCCTCGCTGAAGAAAGCGGATATACCCGAAGGAAAATGCACTGATCAGCCAGAGCTCGCCGAGCGGAACCCAGGCAGAAGAAGAAAGATCGATGGCCGAAGACAACGCCAGGCTGGCGATGGCGACCCATTTTGCAGTGAGAAAACCGCCCCATTGAACTCCCGGATACAAGGTACAGAAGGCGATGAAAAGCCCGATCATGATTTGCGTCTGCCCAAAGAAAACGATGGGCGCGTTGAAAAGCAGCCCGACCACGGTGAGGCTTACGACCGGAATCAGGACAATTGCGCCGTACAGAGTCAGAAAACGGGCTCTGCCGATGTATTTTTCAATTTCGACGGCAGAGACATAGAGAAAAAGCAGACCGAGGATGGTGAAGAAGTTCGGAACGTCAACGAAGGAGTAGGTGAGAATCTGCCAAATCTGGCCGCCCAGAATCGAATGAGCAGAGTCAAAGGCCAGAAGGGAAACGACCGCCTCCCAGCCGCCGAACGCTTTTGCGAGGAAAGTCCCCAGCACGCCAATTCCGTAAGCTATGGTCAGAATCGTCGCACAATAGATGGGGTGTCCCCTGAAGTAGGTAACAGGGCGATCCTCGTTAAAACTTGAAAGCAAAGCCATACCTGAACTCTGTTGGGCGATCCTTCGCTATTGTAGAGGAAATCAATGCGCCAAGCAAGGGAACAACCCTGTTTGCTTCTACCCTGAACAGAAGGTAGTCTCGATCCCGTAATGCCTCAAGTTCTGCAAGCACGGAAGAGACCTCTCGCGCGCAAAGCGCGGGCATTCGCTTCATTGACTTTCAGACGCCTGACTCGTCAGCGACGGAGACAACCCGACGACCACAACCTTCTGCCCTTATTAATCCAGGTACTGGCTGGATTCACGAAGGTTGACGGCAGAATTCTGGAGGATGAGCTCGATTCCAGCCTTGGATTTTTGCGCTATGACTATCCCGAAGCGGTTTACTCCGATCTTCGAGCCTTGTTCCAGAAGGCCCTGAAAGAGCAACAGAACCTTGGGCAAATGGCGAAGCGGCTTGCCGAAGAGATGCCGCAGGATCGCAAGATCATGCTCGGCGTCCAGTTGTATGACTTGATCGCTAAAGCCGGGATGCAACAGGAACAGGTTATCACCTATTATTCCTTCATGTCTCAGCTTGGGATGGCGGCCCAGGCGATCGACATTGTTTATCAGTTGAACGCGGCCGATACCGCAGATCCTTCTGTCTACCAGAAAGGAACCTCGCCGCTGGAATCCATTATTTTGGGTTCAGAATCGACGGCGGACGTCCAGCTAAGGGAGTTGGGCCCGGATGAGCGGCTCATGGTCTATCGTTACCAGGAGCTGATCCTGTCCAAAAACCTGAGTTCCCGGCCGGTGATGGTTCGAGGACGAGCCCTCGCGCCGGGCGAATTTTGTCGCATCTACCCCGGTCAACGTCTCCTGTTGGACGAACAGGTCATCAGCCACCAGGACCTGATCTTCTATTTTAACGCCAAAAAAAATGTCTACCTCCCGCGCATCTTTGTAAAGGTAACGCCGACCGACGAGATACAACTCGAAAAATCCAGAACACGGGATAGCGATCTGGAGGTTCAGTTTGGCCTCAAAGTCCAGGTCGAAGCTCTCAAGAACGTAGCCGCCTCGCTCAACGGGACCGATCTAAAGGCCGGTACCTCCGTGTCGGGCAACCTGGAAGACCGGATAGTCTTCGCCAATGGAATGCTGCTGCCCCTGGTCGATCTCCGTCGCGGTGCTCGTGCGATGGGAGGCCGTTTTCAGCTAAAGACGTCGAAATCAGAATACTTGGTCTCGAACAACGCCTCCCTGCTAGAGGAAGACGATATTCTGCTAAGTCCCGGCACCAGCGGCGAGGTGCTGTTGAGGATATCCTGCGATTATGATCGCAGAGTCGGGACCCTGGAAGTTCTGCAGGCCGATCGGCCGATCATGGTCGGCGAAACGATTGTCCGCGGTTCGGCAAAACTGGTCGATGGCGATGTCATCCGCATCGATACCGGGCAGATTTTGCGGTGCGATTTCTCGGAGCGCATCATCGAAGAGGAACGCAATATCATCCGGCACCTCGAGGTTCGGGATCTCTCGCTGCGTTTCAAGACCGGGGATGTCGCCCTCGACGGCATCTCCTTCGCGGTCAATCGAGGCGAGATGGTTTGCGTCATGGGCGCAAGCGGTTCGGGCAAAAGCACCCTGCTCAAAGCCATTTGCGGACAGAGTCCGCCGACCAACGGTGCAATCCTGCTCAATGGCCAGTCACTCTATAGCAGTCTCGAATCGTTGCGTGGATACGTTGCCTATATCCCCCAGGATGATGCCTTCGATGAGCACCTGACTATCCTGGAGAACCTTGATTACGCCGCGGCGATTCGCTCTCCGCACCTTTCCACAAAGGATCGGCAGCGCCGGATTGATAGCAAGCTGATCGAGCTTGGACTATCGGAGCGCAGGGATAGCGTGGTTGGCACCTCGGTTAAAAAGTATCTAAGCGGCGGTGAACGAAAACGGCTGAATATAGGATTGGACATGATCAGCTCCGCGGATGTCTATCTTTTTGATGAGCCGACGTCCGGGCTGTCGTCGAAAGATTCAGAGCACGTGATCGAGATCATCCGGAGCCTTTCCCACAATAAAATTGTCCTGGTAACTATCCACACCCCCACTTCGAAGATCTTCCAGATGTTCAACAAAGCGGTGCTGCTGGACAAGGGTGGCCGGCTGGTTTTTTTTGGCACGCCCCAGGCAACACTGCAATATTTTGCCAGCGCGGAACACGAGCAGCAATTCGGGACTGAGCTTGGAGGTTGTCCCTCTTGCGGTACCACGCGCCCCGAGTTCATTTTTGACGTCCTGGAGACCCCGCTGCGCGATCTGAGCGGCGATATCATTTATGAGGAGAACAGCAAAGGCCAGCTCGTGCCGGCCAGAAGATACTCCCCGGATTATTGGCGGGACAAATACGAGTCCTTCCGGCTTATCCAGGAAATGCGCCAGATTTCCCTCAAGCAGGACCCGCCTGCCGTTCTCCCGCTTCCAAGTGACAGAAAAGAACCGACGCGCTGGCGCGACGAGTGGGTTCGGGTAACCACGATTCTGCGGCGGGCATTTATCAGCAAACTGCGCAATCGAACGAATGTCTGGACCACCATTTTTGAAGCCCCGCTGCTGGCGGCATTGATAGGCTTTGTTCTGAGGTATGCCGAAAATTCTAAATATGATTTCGCAGCGGCTTTTCATATTCCAACCTACCTGTTTCTGGCCCTGGTAGTCGCCATGTTCCTCGGGCTGACGAACAGCTGCGACGACATCATCAGGGACCGCGCTATTCTTGAGCGGGAGAGAAATCTTAACATTCACCTCCCCTACTACGTACTCTCGAAGTTCTTCACCTTATCCTTGTTCGCAATCATCCAGTCCGTGCTTTTTCTACTGATCGGTGATGCCATTCTCGAGATCCGCGGGATGTTCTGGCCTTATCTTTGGTTCATGGGAACCACGGCCGTCTCCGGGGTAGCAGGGGGACTGCTCATCTCCTCTCTCGTGAGTGACGCGAAGACCGCGGCGAACATTGTGCCGCTGGTCTTAATTCCTCAGATCATCCTCGGTGGAGCATTGATCAAATACGACGAGATGAATCGGAATCTCGATTTCGCTTATGTGCTCACCCGCAACCGTGCAGCGCAGAAAGACCGCACGTCGGATGACCAAGTAAAGCCGCTAGACGTCGAAGTGCCGTTTATTTGCCAGTTTATTCCGATGCGCTGGTCCTATGAAGCCATGGTGGTGGCGCAGGCCAAGCTGAATCCGTTCACGCGGCGCCAGGACATCCTGACCGAAAAAATTGAAGCGTTGGCTAAACAGAATGCTCTCACTGCGGCGGAAGTCGACCGACTCGATGATTTGAAAGAAACCTTGGCCATTCTTTCCGGACTTGCCGGCAGGGATGTCGCTCAGGTGAATCAAAGACTGCACGAGATCGACAGGATCATCGCCGGCACTCCACTCGAACGTACGAAACTTATTTCAGACGGCGACTCGGTGACGGCAGAGCAACTCTTTCAGAATCAAAAGATAACCGATATGCTGACCGACGCGCAGATGAAACAAAAGGATTACACTTCCACCGCGCGGAACGTGTTTTTTGGACCGGAAAAGAACTACTTTGGTCAAAAGCTGAACATCTTTGTCTTTAACTCCTACATCATCAATGGGTTTACCTTGCTCTTTCTCGCCTGGCTATTACTTAGCCTCTACCGCCAGCTAAGAAGGATGTGAGTTCAGGAGTTCAGGAGTACAGGGAAGGCCATACCCCCTGAAGTAAGCAAAGCGTCCTCGTTTTGCCCGGGTTCTCCGAAGTAAAGGCGCGACGCCTTGGTTCGCTGCAGACCAATGCAATATTAGATCGGCCCCTGTTGATTGCCTACACGAACAGGGAAGGGAGTTTTCTCCCGAACTCCTGTACTCCTGGATCGTACTCCTGAATCAATGCGCGGCCGCAAGTTCTTTGGGACGGCGGGCTGGTTTCTTGAACAGGAAGACCAAAGGACAACAAAGCAAACAGACAATCACCAAAAGCCGAAACTGGTCAACGTAAGCCCCAAGCGCGGCTTGTTGCAGCAGCGTCTGGTAGGTCAATGCGTATGCCTGATCGTGGGCAGCCACTGAGCCGACCTGTGACGTGAGCGTCGTCTGTACCTTGGCGATATGTTCATTGAAAACGGGATTGTACTGACTTAACCGATAGACGAGCAGCGCTTGATGGGTTTGTGTGGTGCGGGCGACCATCGTCGTGATCGCTGAGATGCCTACGCTTCCTCCCAGGTTGCGAAGCAAATTGGTCAGACCTGTCGCCTCACCCGTATTCTCTTGTGAAATTGTGGCCATCGAATAGGTCGTCATCGGCACGAAAATGCAGGTAACGGAAAATCCGCTGATGACGATCGGCCAGATGATATTCGCGGGGGCGATCTCGACAGTCAGATTGCCAAACATGTACATCGACAAGGCCAGAATGGCGAACCCGCCACCAATCCAGGCGCGCCCGTCGATTTTTGGGTTGGCGAGGATTCGGCCGGAAATGATACTGCCCAGAATTGCTCCAAAACCGCGTGGACTCATCACCAGCCCGGCATTGAACGAAGTGTAAGAAATCAGGTTTTGCAGAAACAAGGGCAGCACCGCAGTCGTCCCATACAGAATTGCGCCGACCAGAAACAACAGGAGAGAACCGATAGCAAGATTGCGGTTTTTCAGGACTCGCAAATTGACGATCGGATGTTCAACCCGTAGTTCCCAGAAGACAAACGCGCAGAATCCGATCACGGCACCGCAAACAAGGATCCGAATAAAATCTGAATACAGCCAGTCTGCGTCCTGACCTTTGTCGAGCATGACCTGGAGACACCCTATCCAGAGGGCCAGCAACCCAAAGCCAACAAAATCGATCCGGCCAGGCCGAGCGTTTTTCAGGTAAGCCGGGTCTTCCAAAAGGATGGAACAGAGAATGACCGCCAGGATCCCGATCGGAATATTGATGTAAAACACCCAGCGCCAGGAATAGCTGTCGGTTAACCATCCACCGACGGTGGGTCCCAGAATCGGCGCCACCACAACGCCGATCGCGTAGACGGACATCGCCGAACCTCGTTTCTCCCGTGGAAAACTCTCCAGAAGAACGGCTTGCGCAATCGGCTGGAGCGCTCCTCCTCCGGCGCCTTGGATAATGCGAGCCACGATCAGCATTCCAAGGCTGGAAGCCAATCCGCACAAAGCGGAAGAAATGGTAAAAATTGCGATGCAGGTAATCAAAAATCGCTTCCTGCCAAAGAATCGGCCTAGCCAGCCAGTCGCCGGCAGCACAATCGCGTTGGAGACAAGATAACTTGTCAAAACCCAGGTTGCCTCATCCGTACTCGCTGAAAGGTTCCCGGCAATGTGATTCAAAGCCACGTTGGCAACGGAGGTGTCCAGGACCTCCATAAACGTCGCCAGCATCACCGCGAAGGCGATGAACCATGGATTGACGCCCGGTTTCTGCTCCGGAAAAGAAGGCGATAACGTCGATGCGGCTGGCATAGCGTGCACGCCAAACCAATCAGGGAACCAGAAGATCCTGACTTTTCGACCGTCGCTTTAACCCGCTTCGCAGGATGAAAAGGACCCCGAAAATCAACAGCAGCAAAGCGATGCCGACCACGACCGGAGAGTACTCCGGG
>JAFAKL010000506.1 GCA_019235445.1 Verrucomicrobiota bacterium
TTGAACTGGTGCCGCGGTGCCCGCTCGTGCCGAAGCTGACGAGCTGATTAGGATCGCCTGGATCTGGCTTCTTTTCGTAGAAGGCCGCTTCGAGCCGGCTTACGTCAATCAAGAGATCTTTCGATGCGGGCTTGCCCGCTGAGGGATGTGTGCTCATTGGGAGAATCAGGGGAGTAGGAGTGAATTTGGATCAATTAGCCTGGAAACGAACGATTTAATGTTGAAATCGTAAAAAAATAGTTTGAACGCGCACTTTTCAGATCCTGGTTCCGGCCGGAATGACGGCACCTTTTGGGATCACCACGACTCCGTCCCGCATGAAATAATTGTCGCCATCCACGTTTTCAGGTTTACCTGCCGGCGAGATGACGACGTCGTTGCCGATGCGCGCGTTCTTGTCGATGATTGCTCCCTCAATCGTGCAGCGCGCTCCGATGCCGAGTGGCGGCCGGCCCGGCTTCGGGTCGGGATCGTCATCCTGATAAAAATCTGCCCCCATCAAAAACGAATTACGAATGGTCGTGCCGTTTTCGATTACGCTCCGTATCCCGATTACCGCCCGGTCAATATTCGCATAGGTAATAATGCAACCTTCGGCGATAATGGCTTTGTTGACTTGCGCCCCATTGATCTTGCTGGCCGGCAGAAATCGCGCGTGCGTGTAAATCGGGTTGGCATTATCAAAAAAGTTGTACGGCGGCAGCGTCTCGGTAAGCGCAAGATTCGCCTCAAAGAATGCCCGCACCGTACCGATGTCCTCCCAGTATCCTTGAAAGATATAGGCGAAGACCTTGTACTTGTTCAGAGACGCCGGAATGATATGTTTGCCGAAGTCGTCGTGATTGTTGTCCAGGGCGTCGATCAGCGTCTTGCGATTGAATACGTAGATACCCATCGAGCCCTGGTAAAACTCTGCGTCGGTCGGCCGCCCCAAATCATTCAGCAGATCGGAAGGAATACGAAGCTCTGCCAGGAGTTTGGGATCCTTTGGCTTTTCCTCGAAACGGTATATGCGCCGGTTCATGTCGCTATGCATGATGCCAAACCCGGACGCCGCGGCCCGGTCAACGGGCGTGGTGCCCAGGGTCACTTCCGCACCAGTCCGCAGATGAGCTTGCAACAGGTCGCCGTAATCCATGCGGTACAGTTGATCGCCGCTCAGGATGAGGTAATACTCGTACGGGCGCTCAAGAAAGTAACGAAGATTCTGGCGCACCGCGTCCGCGGTTCCCTGGTACCACCGAGCACCTTCGGGAGTTTGCTGGGCAGCCAATATTTCCACGAAGCTTTTGGTGAAGTTGTCGAATTTGTAGCTGGCCGTGATGTGACGGTGCAGCGACTCGCTATTAAATTGAGTGAGTACGTAGACCTGGCGAAAACCGCTATTGAGACAATTGCTGATCGGGATGTCCACCAGGCGATATTTGCCGCCCAGCGGCACTGCGGGTTTGGCCCGTTGTTTGGTTAAGGGGAACAGGCGTGTGCCGGCGCCTCCACCCATGATAATGGTGAGCGTCTTTTCGGTTGGGATCTTCAGGTTCATAGCTTGCTTATGGTTCGTGTAGTGATGATCAAGCCGGGCTCATTTTGGGCCCGGATCTCGTCCTTTTCGCCCTGCGCCTGCCCTGCTAATCAATAGAACTGTTTTCTGACTCGACGGGGGTTCTGCGGCAAGCATCCATCCCTTCAGGTATCAAAACGAATTCCAGTGTGCTAGTCAGGCGAAAAATGCGAAAATTGCTGGTGGCAGTCAAAGTGCACAGACGGCCGCTGCTTCAAGGCCGGGACTGAGTGCTCAGAGTCCGGATCGAGAACGAGCATTCTGGAGACAAATCTATTTCCGCCGCTCCGAATGAGACTGACAATGGGCTGCGTTCATTGTAGCAATGGAGCACATGTCGGAAGTTATCCCCAAAATCGGGCTGGCCATCGAAGGTTACAAAGCCCGCCAGCAGGATATCATCGGATTGGGCCATCGAGCTTACAAAGATCTTTTCGCAGCAGCGAATGCTTCGATGCTGACGGCTGTGGTCCAAAGAACGATCCTGCAAACTTACTCGGAAATGGTTACGGTGACCCCCCCAAGAACTTCCTTGCTGGCCGCTGTTTCGCAGCAGCACGGCGAGATCATAGCCGGGTGCCGGGTACTGACGGAGGACGACGACATTCTCAGCGCTTTGATCGACGCCGCCAATGCAGCGACGACCGAGGCGTTCCACCTGATCTACGCAGAAAGGCTGGTCGTAGCCGCATCTTCCGGGTCCGGTGTAAACGCCCAAGTGGCCCTCGCGACCCCGGAACAATCTCCCGCTCGAAAAACAAGACGGGCGGTGAGAAAGCCGGCCAGCAAAAAAACCAAGGCGGCGTAGGCGAGGCGTCTCGCCTTGCTTCTTCATAGCCACGCTGCCCCATTAACCCTTCGCACCCAGGAGAGCCGTGCAAGTGTTAGCGCCACGATTGTCGGCCTCACTTATCAGTACGCTGCCACTTCTTGTAGGCAAAGCGTCCCCGCTTTGCGCCTTTTCGGAGGTAAGGCGAGACGCCTTACTTACCACTGCGCTGCGCTTCTTGTCTCCAAGGGGCTAAACACGTACAAAGCCGTGGCTTTCCTGGATACCCTACCACCAGGGGTTCCAGGGTCCCCAGTAAGGTCCCCAATCCGAGTCGTACAATGCCGCATCCTCGTTGATCTGCGCCGCCGCGAGTTGGTCTTCAGCAATCGACTGCTGCAGCGCGAGTTGCTTGTACTTCTGATATTCGTTTTCGCCGCCGATATAGACGAGATTCTTATCTTTGTCCGCGTAGGCGTACAGCACCTTGCCGTTTCGAACGCGGCGCTCAAGCTGGTAAGGCATCATTCGATTAAACATGGCTTGCTGCCTGGCGGTGGAGGGAGTCCGGGTCCGGAATCCGGCGGCAATGAGCAGCGATTCCTTATTCTGTGCGTTGAAGCTCGCGCATCCAGCCAAGGCTGCCATAAGGAGAATCGTGATCGCCACGACAGGACCGTTAAAGAAAGAGGTGTTTCTGTTCATGTGGGTAACCCTTCGTGACAAATACCATCGCGAAAGTCAAGCCATGAGAATCGATGCACTGCAAGGGGAAACGATTGTACTCCGGGCTTGGGTAGCTCAGATCAAACAATGAAGTTCGTTACGCAAATACCAGGTTTTGCGAATGCATGACCACAGCGTGCCACGTCCAAATCAAAACATGCGGGGCAAACGAGGCCCGACGAATCCCGGGCGAGGCTCGAGGAAGAGATCTGGAACATAGACGGGCTCTTCCGGGATTGGGCTGAAGGACGCGACATTTAAGATCTGATCGTGGAAACGGCGCAAAGTGCTTCTGTGACCGACGGTCACGATGGTGGGCCGCCACGAGGCCGTGCGCAGCAGGCCGTAAAGTCTGGCCTCGGTGCTCTCATCCAAAGCCGAAGTGGCCTCATCCAGAAATAAAAGTGCGGGCTTTAGCAGCAGAATGCGGGCAAAGGCAAGCCGTTGTTGTTCGCCCAGCGAGAGCCGCTGAGACCAGTTTTGCACGTCGCCCAGTTCAGCGGCAAGGGAGCCAAGGCCCACCACCTCGAGGACGGATGCGAGCTTTGGAATCGGAAAAGCACTTTTCTCGCTGCGGGGGTAGCGTAGCGCACCGGCAAGCGTACCTAAGGGCAAATAAGGCCGCTGCGGCACAAAAAACATCAACCCTCGGCCGATTCTGATTTCTCCTCGGCCGTAAGGCCAGATTCCGGCAATCGCACGCAGCAAAGTGCTCTTGCCGGCGCCGCTGGCTCCGGCGATCAGCACCGCACCGCCTCGGACAGGAGCAAAACTCACCCCTCTCAAAAGCGGCTTTCCGTCGGGCATGTCAATGTCCAGCCCTTTGAGCGCGATGCCAAAACCTCCGCGGCGAACCACAATCTTTCGAGATATTCGCATTTCCTGATGGATCGTTTGCAAACGCTCTTCAAATCCCCCCAGTCGCTCAGTCACCGCCTGCCACGCGGCGATATCAGCGTAGGAGTTGATGATAAACGAGAGGGCATTCTGGACAAAAGAGAATGCATTGACCGCTTGCATCAGGCCGCCCAGTCCAATCTGTTTGAGAAAATAACGCGGCGAGATGACCACCACCGGGAAGATCACCGCCACCTGCGCATATCCCAAGGTAAACCAGGTCAATCGCTTTTGACGCTTCATGATCTGGCAAAAATTTTCGAACACGCTGCCAAAGCGCTCCCTGAAAAGCTTTAGCTCAACCGGTTCGCCCCCGTAGAGTGCGACACTTTCGGCGTTTTCTCTGAACCGGACCAGGCTGAACCGGAAATCCGCTTCAAAACGTTGACGAGCATAGTTCAACGGCACTAACGGTCGTCCAATTTTGACCGTCAGCCAGGTTCCGATGCCCGCATAAAGCAGTGCCGCCCACACCAGATAGGCAGGGACGTGCAGGGTGGTCCATGTGCCCACGGCAATATCGGCGGGTCCGGATAATCCCCAGAGAATAAGAAGAAACGAAATCAAAGAGACGACTGAGCTGATCAAGCCAACGGAGAGGCTCAGCAAATAGGTCGTGAATTGGTTCAGGTCCTCTGCGATCCGCTGGTCAGGATTGTCGGTTCTCCCGCCCAACCCCAAATGATAATAGGCTCGATCAGTCAGCCAGGCGTTCAAGTACCTGTTGGTCAGCCAGCGCCGCCAGCGGATCTGGAGCATTTGACTGAGATAAAGGCCGTACACGGACATCGAAATGGCGAAAAACACCAGGATGCAGAACACCCCAAGTTGACGGAACAATTCCCCTCGATCAAAGGCTTGCAGCGCATTGTAAAAAGATCGGTTCCATTCGTTAATGCGGACGCTGATGTAAACGTTGCCCAGGTTCAGGCCGATAACCGTGACAAGGAGCGCCCAGGCGGTCAACTTTTCTTCCGATGTCCAATAGCGCTTGGCGAGGTGCCACGCGGTGCGGAGGATGTTGCCCCTTGCTAACATTGGATGCGTCGCTCGCACCGCTTCCTGCGGGCTGGAAAATAAACGAACTTAGAAAGGGTACGCATCGGTTGAAGCAAAGAAATCAAAGGCGGCGGGCAGCACCGAACCCCGGCGCGGACAAGGCCTGCACACATGCTCGCACTCCGTCACGTTTTAGTAAATATAAAAATTATAGTTCGCATCTTCGCGCCTATTGTACCAAATCATTTGGGAAACACAAGATATTGTGGGGGCGGGGGGAACATTTCCGCTTTTGGCCCTAAGCTGACCGACAGTTCGAGAGCCTTAATCATCTCTCGGATGGGGAGATCCCCTGGAGGGCGGGCGATTGTCGCAGCCGGCCAAATCGATCCTGTTCACAGGTTGACATTCGGTGCGATTTCCTCTCGGCTCAGTGTAAGCCGTAATTCACCCAGCTATTTTTTTGCCGCTAATTCCACAACGCACTTCTTAGTCGTGAAATTATGGAAACTAAAATGGCCGCAAACCTCACGAGGCGGAGTGAGGTGAACGATCCCTGAAACCACCGGAAAGCGACGCCGTTTATCGCATCCGTGATGCTGGCCAAATGTCCTGCAAAACTCAAACGAGTTTGGATGGAACGCCCCATTTGCCGCCAAAAACGAACTCTTTCAACTGTTTGCGCGGGCGCCGGGCGGCATCTCGTGTGCGCACATTTTCGGGCAGATCGTTTTGAACCCCGGCGTATCCTATGGCAATTGCCGTCATCGGTTCGCAACCTTCCGGAATGGAATAAAGCTCGCGCGCTTTATCCGGCAGAATGCCGATCATCTGATGAATGGCAAGACCGCGCGAAGTCGCCTCCAGCAGGAGACTTCCGGCGGCCAGGCCAAGGTCATGAACGGCCGCGCGATTTGGTTTCTTATCGCGTGCAAAGTTCAAGCTCGAAATGCCCAGCGCTAGCGCCGAGGCAAACCTGGCCCAGACCTGGTTCGGTTCGACCAGACAAGAAAGCAATCGCTCGAATTCGGCGGCGTCTTCTTTTTTCGCGAGAATATAACTCCAGGGTTGCTCGTTATACGAAGAGGCTGCCCACCGTGCTGCTTCGAACAGCGACCGCAGGTCGTCATCGCTTACCGTCCGGTTGGCAAAGCTGTACGGACTCCATCGGGTCGCTATCAGATCGTGTACTGGATAATCGGTAACTGCTTTCATAGTTTGTGGCCAAGGCTACCATCGACTCACAGCGCTCGACAAAAAGATTTGCGCGAAAGGTGAGCGAAAACTCTGAGAAATGCGGCAAGAAGGCGGGCCTTGCTGATTCTCGAGGCCCAAGATAGATTTCCTGGCACCGGTTTCTGACCAATGAGTACTCCCCTCCGAATCGCGGTTGTCGGCTCTGGAATTGGGGTCGAACATATCAAAGGCTTTCAGGAACTCCCGGAGCTGTTTGAGGTCAAAGCACTTTGCGACGTTAACCTTGAGCGTGCGGCGCCAGTCGCCGAAAAATATGGGATCGGAAAACTGGCCCGAAGCTTGGATGAAGTCTGTCGCCTGCCGGAGATCGACGTCATCGACCTTTGTACCCCTCCGGCTTTTCATTTTGCTCAGATCGATTCGGCCGTGAAGGCGGGTAAACACGTGATCTGTGAAAAGCCGCTGGTTGGCAGCCTGGCGGCGGTGGATTCCGTCGCCCGACTGGCGGAAGGGACCGACCGGCGGATCATGCCGATTTTTCAATACCGGTTTGGCCACGGGCTGCAGAAGCTCAAATATTTGATTGAGCAAAACCTGACGGGCGAAGCGTTCGTTTTTAACGTTGACGTTGCTTGGTGGCGGGACGGTGAGTACTACCGCAATCCATGGCGAGGAAAGCGGGCGACGGAACTGGGAGGTGCATTACTAAGCCAAGCCATTCATGCTGTCGATATGGTGCTTTACATTCTGGGGCCGGCAAAAAGCGTTTTCGGCCGGGCGAGTACCCGCGTCAATATGATTGAGGTTGAAGACTGCGTGGCCATGGCGCTGGAGATGCGAGACGGGTCGCTGGGCACGATTTCAGTCACCCTGGGTTCCCTGGCTGAAATCTCCCGTCATCGATTCACGTTTCGAAATCTCACGGCAGAAAGTAATACTGAGCCGTATGCCAACTCATGCGATCCCTGGGCCTTCTCGTTCAACGCCCGCGGGAATGAAAAGCAGGTGAAGGATGCGCTCGAGCAATTCACGCCCGCTCCCGAACGCTACGCAGGGCAGTTCTCTCGTTTTTATCAGGCGCTCCGGGACGAAACTGACCTGCCGGTCACCATAGCGGATGCGCGTGCGGCCTTGGAGATCGTTGCCGCCACCTATCACTCGAGCGAAAGGAATGAGCCGGTCACCCTCCCAATCGGCCCGGGACATCCGAAATATGAGACATTGTAGCTAACCTGGACGCCGCAAACGACCTTAATAGGGAGTGAAACTGCAAAGAAGCGCCCGTTTAAACCTTCAGACCTTAGCTTCCTGACTTGCATCGGCCAAGGACCCTGGAAAAGATATTTCCGGGCTAACCTGTTTTCCCCCCAAGAAATGAAACTATCAAAGGCCAGGATCATCTGTTTCTCAGCTTCTCTCCTGCTTTTCGGATCGGCTCTGAACGCAAAAACGTTAACCGTCCTCCTTCTGGCCAACGCCAGCACCCAGGACGTGATTCAAAACTTTTTCAGGGAGTACAGCCGTGATCATCCTGGAATTGATTTTAACGTCTCCATTGTTCAGTTCAGCGCGCTCACCGCGAAGATTAACACTCTCGTCACCGCCGGCGAACCTCCGGATATCCTGGAGGTGACGACAACCTATATTCAGACCTTTGCAGAACAAGCCCTGGATTTGGCCAAGTACACCAACGGGGCCGGCTTACTAAACCGGTATCTCCCAAGTTACCAGGCATTCATCAGGTCAGGGGACAAGGTCATCGGCATCCCGATCGAAGCGACGGTCAACGGCCTTTTCTACAACAAGGCGCTTTTCAAGGAGGCAGGAGTGAGTGTGCCGAGTGACCCCGATCACGTTTGGACCTGGTCGGAATTCAAAGATACGTTGGCGAGATTGGTGAAACTACCATCCTGTCGTATTGGAGTTGCCTTCGATTGTAGCGTGCAGAGATGGTCTAACCTGCTTTATCAGGCAAACGGCCGTTGGATATCGCCGGACGGAAAAACTGTTTTGCCGAACCGGGAAGCGGCCAGACAGGCGCTTACCTATTTGCGCAGTTTGATCGAGGCGAAGCTAGTTCCCACTTCCTCGTGGCCTGGAAAGACTGACGGAGGTCCGCTCTTCGAAACTGGAGTCACTGCGTTGATGTGGGCTGGCAATTGGGAACTAAAAACACTGGTAGGAAGTGGGACCTACTTTCCATTCGGGACGACCTATTTTCCTAAGGATGTCATTCGTGCTGCCTGTCCTGGTGGAGAGCTTTTCATTGGCTTTACGAAATCGCGCAATCAGGAGGATGCGGCCAAGGTATTGCTCTGGTGGGCGGACCCGTCGACGATTAAGCGGTATCTTGAGAGTCTGGGTGGTTCGCTTCTTAGCCCGATGAAAGATCTCCCGATCGACTACGGGAAATACACGGATTATTTGAAACCGATGCTGTCCGATTTGTCCGTCACTCCACCGTGGGTGGCGGAAGATCTGGCAAAACCAGAATTGAATCTGATGCAGAATGATTTACTTGACCAGCTGATCCTCTACTCTACCGGCAGGTCACCGCTGGACCGAACAATCTCGGAGATAGAAAAAATCGGCTCGGAAGTTGAGAAACAGATTCGACCTGCAGCCAAATAGAAATTAAACTATGGCTCCGCTTGACAGTAATGAATCGATCCCGGATGCGGTGCAAAAGCCCTCTTCCGATAACCGCCGTTCTTCGGCCGGGCGTCACTCCACCTTCCAATGGGCGCCCTACTTGTTTCTTCTCCCCACTTTGGGAATTATGTTTCTTTTCAGCGTGTTCCCGATGCTTTACGGCTTTTGGATGTCAGTGCAGGCCTTCGATGTCATACGGGGCACGGCCACTTTTGTCGGGTTAGGTAATTATCTGAAGTTGTTGCACGACCCGCAATTTGGCCTAAGCGTGCTGAATACAGCCTGGTACACCTTGAGCGTGGTTCCCCTTATTGTCGCGGGAAGCATAGCCATTGCAGTGTTTCTCCGTGAAAGCAGACCGGCGCGGCTGTTAGCCCGTGTGGGATTCTATATTCCTTTTGTTTTGTCACCGGTCGTAGTTGCTACTTCCTGGAAATGGCTTTTGAACGAAGACCTGGGTGTCATCGACGGCTTTCTCAAGTGGGTGGGAGTATCCACGATTCCATGGCTGACGGACGACTTTTCAGCGCGCGTGTGTGTCGTCCTGATTACCGTCTGGAATCTGCTCGGGTTTTATATGCTTATGGTTCTTGCCGGTCTGAGTCAGATTAGCGCGGAGCTCTATGAAGCGGCCAGAATTGAAGGCGCAACAGGGTGGCAACGGTTTTGGCGGATAACCCTGCCGATGCTTCGGCCTACGATCCTCTTAGTGGTTATCCTGGCAACGATTCACGCTACCCAGGCCTTTGAAATGATTTTACTCCTCACGGCAGGAGGACCGGGCGACGCGACGCGACTGGTGGTGCAGAACATGTACCAGTCTGCTTTCGGCCGACTGCAGCCCGGCTACGGCGTCGCGCAGGCCGTGGTGCTCTTGCCCGTGATCTTGCTCGTGGCCTGGTTCCAAATGCGGCTATTTAAACAAGAGGGGATCATCTGAATGAGCATCCGCAAAAAGAGGCCGACGGAGTGGCGCAAAGTCGCCTACGATTGCTGTGCGCTCGCTGCTTGCATCGTTTTTCTGGTGCCCGTGCTTTGGTCGATTTTCTCCGCCTTTCAATCGCCTGGAAATTTGTTTGTTTTTCCGCCAAAGTTCGATCCGCGGCTATTTACTTTGATCAATTTCAAGACCGTGTTTGGGACGGGAGATGTCGCAAGATATGCGATGAATTCAGTGATCGTCGCTGTGTCGAGCAGCGCGATCACTGTCGTCGCGAGTTCCATGGCTGGTTTTGCCCTGGCCAAATACCGATTTTTGGGACGGCAGTTTATCTTTTTGCTGATTATCAGCGTGCTGTTAGTTCCGCTGCAAGTCCTGATGGTGCCGGTCTTTCTCATTTTGAAAACTCTGGGCTGGATCAATAGCTTGATTGGAATCATCATCCCTCCGGCAGCAACGGCGACTGGGACATTTATGATGCGCCAGTTTATTATCGGAATTCCCGACGAGTTGTTGGAAGCGGCGAGGATAGACGGAGCATCACATTGGAAGATATATCTCCGTATTATTCTGCCACTATCTGCCCCGGTTTTAGGAGCGGTCGGAATATTGAGTTTCACCTGGCGATGGAACGATTACCTATGGCCTCTCATTGTGATTAACAATCAACAAAATTACACCTTGCAATTGTCACTGGCGAATCTGGTCGGAACTAACACGGTGGAGTGGGGAACACTACTGGCTTATGCTACCATGGCCATGGTGCCGGTCCTGGTGGTCTTTCTCTGTTTCCAGCGCTATTTTGTGAAGGGATCGTTGGCTGGCGGCGTCAAGGGGTGAAGACGGCGGGAGCTCAGAATGGAATCGGTAAAACTCGGAATCGTTGGGATAGGAACAATGGGGACGATCCATGCCCAAAGCGTCAGCGATGGGCTCATTCCACGGTGCAAGCTTACCGCAGTATGTGATCCGAAGGTCGAACGCCTGAATCAGTTCCCATTGGCTGAGGCCTTTCTCTCAGTCGATGATCTTTTGCGATCATCAGAAACTGACGCGGTTCTGATTGCCACTCCCCATTACTCGCACACTACCATCGGTATTCAGGCCCTCGAAACTGGCCGGCATGTCCTGGTCGAAAAACCGATCTCGGCCCATAAGTCGGATGCCGAAAAGTTAATCGCAGCGCATCGGAACCCGGATCAAGTCTTTGCCGCGATGTTTAATC
>JAFAKL010000513.1 GCA_019235445.1 Verrucomicrobiota bacterium
GCAAGATCTTCGCAGCGAGCGAAGGGCCGGGAAAGGGGGCGTCATTCATTGTGGAATTGCCGATTGCTTCGGTCCAGGTGGCAAGACTGCCGGATAAAGACACCATTCCGAACTATCGGGAACACGCGTTGCGTACTTTGGATGACGTCACCATCGTTGCGGTTGATGATAATGCGGACGCTCGGGCGTTTGTAGATCAGGTCTTGAGGTTACACGGCGCAAAGGTGGTTTCGGTAGACACCGGTGCGAAAGCGATTGAGGCGGTTCAGCGCTATCATCCTGACGTTTTACTATGCGATCTATTGATGCCCGAGATGGACGGTTATGCGGTGCTTCGTCACATCAGGACACTCGATGATGAGATCGCCAGAGCCGTTCCGATCGTTGTTTTGACGGCGTTCGCTGGAGCTGAGAATCGGCTCAAGACTCAGCAGGCCGGCTTTCAAGTTCATTTGGACAAACCGATTGATCCACCTCGATTGATCGATACCATCAAAGCCCTCCTCAAGCCCGAGACGATCGGCTCGTAGTGTACTAGTTAGTGAGCCATCAACGTCCTTCCGGGACGGGTCCACTTTTCTCTTGTTCCCAGGCACTTCGTGCCAGGCTACTTTCGTTTGGTCCCTCCGGGATAGGCTACGCTCTTTCGTTGTAGGATTTTCCTTGAGCCAAGCCATTGTCACCCGCTGAAAGCGCGTGAACTGCAGTTTGGACATTTACCAAACTCTTTCTATCGGCGCCCGAGGCGCCAACCAACCCTTTCCTACGTCTGGGCCCCATAAGCGTTAACTTATCGCAGTGGCAGGGAGGTGCCGTGACGCATTTATCCCGGAGGGATTAAAACGAGGGTAGCCTGGCACGAAGTGCCTGGAAAAAAGCAATAAGACGCCTCTAGTCCCATAGGGACGGCTGATCAAGGTTTCCTCCGGATGTGTCATGCTCCTTGCCAAAGCGGAGAACGAAAACGACGACGAGGACGAGGGGGAAGCCCTCGACTCCAAATCGTTCTCGTCCTCGTCGTCGTTTGCGATTTTTGACCGTCCTCGTTTGCGTTTTGATCGGCGGTTTGCAGTGCCCTTTCCTCGGTCTCGGTGGGATGGCAAAGCAAAACGGAATTTCTCCTACTACCCAGGTTCAAGGCCAGTGTCCCTCCGGGGTACCTTCTCCGGAGAGGCACCCAGGCCTGAAAGTCGTTTTCGCAATGTCCAAACTCCAGGCGCAGGCATCTTGCCTGCTGGGGCGGGGTATAAGGCGCGCATGCAGAGGCAAGACGCAAAGCAAGGGCGCTTTATTTACAGGGATTAATCCGCCATCGGGCTTGGGTCGCTCAGGACACTATTTCCCCCGGTCGCGACGCGGGTGGTCGTTGCGGCCAATGATCGCGTTCAACAGCGGGATTAACACGGCGATTGCGCACTCGACCAGGAGAAACATCTTGATCCCAAAGCTGGTGCTGTGGGCGAGTACCCCTGCGAGAAGCGCCACTGCGAGCGGAAAAACCAGAAGCAGCCAGATGTACTTGAGAATCCGGTTTAGATTTTGTCGAGGCATATTCAACGGGAGCGTCTTTCCCTGCATAGTTAGACCGTTGTTTGGGCGCGAAGTTTAAAAGAGTTCTTTTTGCTTTCCGGAGCGGCTCAACCCAAGCACCGGATGGTCGTGCGCCGTCAGATGAATCCGGTTTGTCTTTACCGGACGAATGTAATCGTATGGAACTTGACACTCTAAAAGACCTCTACATTCACGAGCTGAAGGACCTTTTCAGCGCGGAGCAGCAACTCGTCAAAGCACTGCCTAAGATGGCGAAAGCGGCCGGTAACAAAGAACTTGCGAGCGGCTTCCAACATCATCTTGAGCAAACCAAAGAACACGCCCAGCGGCTGCAACAGATACTTTCCAGTCATAAGGCAACCACCCGCGGACCCAAGTGCAAGGGGATGGAAGGTTTGCTGGCTGAAGGTGCTGAAATGATAGCGGAAGAAGCCGATGCGGAAGTGAAAGATGCCGGCCTGATCGGGGCAGCGCAACGAGTGGAGCATTACGAGATGGCCGGTTATGGGACCGCGCGTACGTACGCTGAACTGATCGGCGACGATGAAGGTGCTAAACTTCTGCAGACAACGCTTGAAGAGGAAAAACAAACTGACCAGAAGCTGTCGGAGTTGGCGAAGTCGTCGATCAACGTCGCAGCCGTAAAGTAGGTTTGGCTCATCTCGTCGTCACTGATGGTTTGCCGGCCATGGCCGCGATTTCACACAATTGATCGAACTCTTTCCCGCTTATCGGGATCATCCGGTGAAACACCTCAGCGATCACGCGCGTCCAGCCGTGGATAAAGTATTTCCAGCCATCTTCCACCTGCAGACCTCGCGCCTCCTGTTGCGCCTTCGCCTGCTGAAGGAAGACCAGGTCGCCTCGGTAATTAAACTCCCAGGCGATCCCGTTTTCGGGAAACACCGCCTGGCGCGTCAGCGGCGAACCCGGCGCGTCTTTGCCCAACCCGGTGGCGTTGACCACTAAAGATCCCGCTTTGAGCCGCCGGAGCACCGCGTCATTATCCGCAGGACCGGCAATTTGCAGGTATTCCACGGGAACGGTTGAGCCGAAGCTCGCGTGCAGGCGACCCATCTCCGCCAGACGGGACGGCTGCCGATCGGAGACTAAGATCCGCGAAGGCCGGTTGCCACGGTCTTTTTCACTGCACATCAGGTGCCAGGTTGCCGCGATCGACGCACCGCCGGCCCCGATCAGGAATACCTCAGCGCCCGTCTTTTGCCAATGGCCTGGGGGGAGGAATCCGTCCAATGCCAACCCTGCCGAAATCGGGTCCTTGGCGTGAGCAACGAGCTTGCCCTCAGATTTCGAGAGGGAGCTGGTCTCGTGCAACCGTCGAGCATGCGGGTCGATCTCGTCAAAGAGGTCGTGGCAAGCTGCGAACAGGTCCAGCTTGTGCGTAGTTACCAAAGCGCCTTGGGAGAGAGGGTCGCCTTTGATGAACTCGACCGCCTCCCGGTAGGCGGCCGGCTGAGCGCCCATTGGGAAGTCGATACCTTTGAGTTGAGCGCCAGGGATCCCCAGGTAATCCGCCCAACGGGGGAAGACCTTCATGATAGAGGATTTCCCTGTGGAAACGCCGATGAAATACATCGTGGGCCCGCCGGCCGGCCAGTAGGCCGCGCTCATCGGGTCGCCCCCTTCTGCCTTCGCGCTTCGGCAGCCATCAAAGTGTCGCGCGTCCAGTGCAAAAGTTCTCCTTGGCGAGCGCCGCCCCATTGCGAGCCAGGAATTTCATGCCGCCCCTCCACGGGTGAGACTTTCATGCCTTTGGTGCGAGCTATTCATGCCTTTGCTGCGAGCAACGATAGAATGTACTAACCTGCCAGGAACCCGAAAACATGACAAGTCAAAGCGCTGTCGCCGATCTCCTCACTGCGCCCGATCCCGGTCAATGCTGAGCGTCGAACGCGCACCCGGCGAAACGCCGAACGCCCCCATGATTGAACAATCGTTCTCTGAATCGCTGGAAGATCGGCTCGCTGCAAACGAAACTGCTTCTTCGGTCTACTGGCTGGGCCAGGCAGGATTCGCAATCGCAACTCCTGAACTCCGGATCTTCGTTGATCCTTATTTTTCCGATTTTCTGGCCAGAAAATATGCCGCTTCCCGGTATTCGCATGCTCGGATGATGCCACCGCCTCTGAACCCGGAGAAGCTGATGAATTTAAACTATATCCTTTGCACCCATCGGCATGGTGATCACATGGACCCGGAAGGGCTTCCTTTTCTGGCGAATCAGAACCCAGAATGCCGGGTTATTGTTCCGGCCGCCGAACTCTCTTATGCTATGGAGCTGGGCCTTGCCGAACCGCAATTAATCCCCGCGGATGCGGACAAACCGATCACCCTGCATCCGGATCTCCGGATCCATCCCATTCCCGCTGCGCACGAAGCGCACAAACTCAACGCGGCAGGTTCGCACCATTTTCTGGGTTACATTCTCGAGCTTCCTACAGGCGTTATCTACCATTCGGGGGATAGTGTTCCCTATTCGGGACTGATCGAACGCTTGCGGCGGCACCAAATTGAGCTTGCTTTGTTGCCCGTGAACGGCCGCAACCCGGCATTGGCCGGAATTGCAGGCAATTTTTCTCTGACCGAAGCCATCGATTTATGTCGCATGGCGCACATTCCTGCGCTGGTAACGCATCATTTTGGTATGTTTCCGTTCAATACGCTGGATCCGAAAGAGATAGATTCGGCCATCAGGACAGAGCAGGAGGTCCAGGTCTATCGAGCCAAATTGGGAGTATGCTGGAGACAGTCGTGACTAGTACTAGTACTAGCGCACCGTCTCCTGAATCCCTTGGGCTTCGCCACGGGTCAGTTGGCTGTTTTTCAAGGCGAGAGCGACGAGCATATCCAGACCGATACGTAAGGAGCGAGCAACGCGGAAAAACAGCCCACCGGCCGCGGCCCGAAGGGTTAAGTTGAAAATGGGCCGGCGGCTGCGTTGCTCGTCGGTTGCGCCTTGCCGGCGGCCCATTTTGATCGCAACGAAACATGCACGTATTTCGGGGACAGCGCACTAGCCTTTG
>JAFAKL010000533.1 GCA_019235445.1 Verrucomicrobiota bacterium
CACGCGGTTATTTTTCAGGGCGCGTCGCCCGGGAATGGCCGATGCCCCCCGGGTTAAATTAAAACCAGTATGTGATTAGCTCCACTGGGCGTGTCAGGGACTGAAGCGCCGCATGCGCTTCAGAGTGCTCTCGACCGAATTCTTTCCTGCGCGCTGGAAGCGCGAACCAATTGCGGCCTGGGCGGAGCCCGGGGCTCCGCCCCATAAGCGCTAACTTAATCAAAGCCCTTCGATGGGCGAATGGCTTTTGTCCCGGAGGGACAGGCTGATCGTAGCCAGGCACGAAGTGCCTGGGTACCGATGCAGAGAGCTCCCGTCCCGGAGGACGGTCGAAGTCATTTGTGGTCGAAACGGAGTTCATGCCGCTTTAGAAACGCTAGGTATTCCTGTTGAAAGGTTCGGGTCCGATGACGTTCGACCTGATTTTGGAGGTCATGGCCTGCAGGGCGAATAGCGTCGAGCCGTCCGAGTTCTCGGCCTCCTGACTCCTGTCTCCTGCCTCCTGCTAAATCATCTCTTTCGATAATCCCTGCTCGATCCCTTCCGCAGAATCGTCGCCTGCCACGGACAATGTATCCACGGTGCGAAGAGCCGGAAACAAGCGCATCCAGAGCAACGCAATCAGGATCGTGCCAAGTCCGCCAACCACTCCGGACGGAATGACCCCTAAAAGTCCGGCCAACATGCCAGACTCGAATTCGCCAAGCTGGTTGGAAGTTCCGATAAACAAGGAGTTAACTGCGTTCACGCGACCTCGCATCGCGTCGGGTGTAGAGAGTTGAACCAGAGAAATTCGGATCACCACGCTGACATTATCAGCCGCCCCGAGGATCACGAGCGCAAGGAGCGAAAGGGCGAAATGGGTGGAAAGAGAAAAGACCACCGTGGCGATCCCGAAGACGATCACCGCACCGAACATCTTGATGCCCACGTGCCGGTTCATTGGCCGATGCACAAGCAAAACAGACATCGCCAATGCCCCAACCGCCGGGGCTGAGCGCAGCATTCCGAGTCCCCAGGGCCCGATGTGAAGAATGTCCCGAGCAAAAATAGGC
This sequence comes from Verrucomicrobiota bacterium, assembly GCA_019235445.1. Classification (GTDB taxonomy): domain Bacteria; phylum Verrucomicrobiota; class Verrucomicrobiia; order Chthoniobacterales; family JAFAMB01; genus JAFAMB01. Next base: position 1,056 of record JAFAKL010000533.1, read on the forward strand.
AGCAACGCCGTCACGCCTCCAAGCAGGACAGCGAAGAGATCCAGCGAAATGGCTCCGAGAATGATCGGCCGGCTGCGAATGAATGAGACACCGGAAAAGATCGATTGGAATGAAATGGGTTCTCGTCTCGGAGGTACGCGTTCCGTTCGAATCACCAGCATGGCACTGCAAGCGGCAGAGAGGCAAAGCGCGGAAACCCCGAGTGGCACGCTCGCTCCGGTAGCAAACAGCAATCCTCCAAGGGACGGGCCAATGATAGTTGCTGTTTGCATCGCAGAAGAAGAGACGGCCACTGCCTTTTGCAGAAGCGCTTCTGGAATCAGGGCTGGCAGCAGCGCGGACATGGTCGGAGACTCAAAGGCCCTTGCAGCTCCGAGAAGCGCCACCGCCGCGAACAGAACTGTTACGCTCAGCTTTCCGTCACGGTCTCCAAAGGTTAACAATGCCAGGACGAGGAATTCAACAAATTGGCAAGCTGCGACGATCCGGCGACGGTCAAAGCGATCGGCAAAATGTCCCACCAGGAAGGTCAGCGCGACCATCGGAAGGAATTGGAAAAGGCCGACCAATCCCAGCGCATAGGCGCTTCCAGTCTTCGCGTAGACCAGCCAGCCGACCGCCACCGATGCGACCTGGAAACCTAGCGCGGAGAAAATCCGCGAAACCCAGAACAGCGGAAAAGCCGGATGTCGCAGCAACGGTTCGTGGTTTGTCGTCTGTGGATCCAAGGAGAGCTTCCGTCAAGTGAGCGGTTCCAGCCTAAGGCTTGCCTGCTAATCTGGTGTCGCGCAGGGTAGAAGGGCATTCCCCATACATCACTGGAAAAATGTTCTCATTCAATTCGCTCCTTAAGTTCATCACGGTTGCCACCCTGGCATTTTCCACGATCACCGTTATGCTCACAGCGGCGGGGTTTTGTTTTCGTTGTGGGTCGGCTCAGGACGATCTAACTCCGGCGGCTGCGGCAGCCGATCGAGGACGAAAACGACGACGATTGGGGGATCACTTGATACCAACTCCCATTCAGCCCGGGCTGCAGAGCGGTTCGACGGGCGTTTCCTTGAACCCGGCGTAGCGGTGAACACGCAAAGTTCAAAAAGGCTAAGAAAAGTTACATGATTATAATTCTGATCAGCACAAGGCCCTGAACAGCAATCCGCTTCATGTGTGATCCCCAGAAATGTTGCAGTCACGATTTCGCAGCTGCGCCAACCCTTTGGCCGAGGCATCGCACACACCGCGTTCTGTAATCAAGGCGGTTACATACCGAGCGGGCGTCACATCAAAGGCGAAATTAGCCGCTCGGCTGCCCGCCGGTGCGATCGTGACGGTGACAACCTCTCCGGCTACCGTTTTCCCGGTGATGCGGGTGACCTCATCCGAGGATCTCTGCTCAATTGGGATTCCTTTCAGCCCATCCTGGAGTTCCCAGTCTATGGTCGAGAAAGGCAGAGCCACATAGAAGGGCACATCATTATCGCGGGCGGCGAGGGCCTTCAGGTAAGTCCCGATCTTATTGCAAACGTCACCCGCGGCAGTGGTGCGGTCGCTTCCAACGAGACATAGGTCGACCATGCCGTGCTGCATCAGATGGCCACCCGTGTTATCCGCAATGAGCGTGTGCGGAACTCCATGATGCGATAGTTCCCATGCCGTGAGGGAGGCTCCCTGGTTGCGGGGCCGAGTTTCGTCGACCCAGACGTGAACAGGTATCCCGGCATCAAATGCCTTGTAAACTGGTGCCAGCGCGGTTCCCCAATCGACGGTGGCCAGCCACCCGGCGTTGCAATGCGTCAGAACTTGAATGGGGCGTTTTTGACCCAGCCGGTTCCAGACCTCGCGCAGCAAAAGTAACCCATGCTCTCCGAGGAGGGAACAATTTTGGGCATCCTCATCTGCGATCAAGAGAGCCTCGCGATAGGCCGCGTCAAGGCGGGCAGAGGGGGAAAGGCTGTTCAGAAGTCCGGACATCCGTTCGAGCGCCCAGCGCAGATTGACCGCGGTAGGTCGCGACTGAACAAGTAAATCGTACGCTCGTTTCAGGGACTCATCCGAAGGGTTCGCCTTCATCGCTAACGCCATCCCATAAGCCGCGGCGGCTCCGATCAGCGGTGCACCGCGAACTACCATCGACCGTATCCCCTCAGCGGCATCCTCGACCTGACGCCAGGTGGCTATCTCAAATTGGTGCGGGAGCCTGGTTTGATCGATCACAAAAACCGATTCGCTCTCTGACCAGATCGTCCGGTAATGTCGGCCGTCTATTTTCATCGGTTTTCCTGGACCGCCCTCGTTGGGTCGGTTACGCGGACGGGTGTGACCGAATGAGGATGCATGCGCGGAATTCTCCCTCCATGCGGCAGCAGATTCAATCGACAAGTTGCCCGGAAAATCTCCGTTCCCTGTGGATTCCAAGTCGTCCTTCGGCTATTGAATTGAAGTCTAACCCCCATCCCCCACCGCAAATGACCAACGACGAACTTCGCGAGCTCAACAAGAGACGGAAGATCCATCAAATCGCATGGGTAACGCGAGATTTGGAAAGAAGCATGCAAGCATGGGTCGACAATCTGAAGGTTGGCCCATGGACCGTGCTCACATTCACCGAGAAGACTTTGAAATACCTGGACGTCAATGGCAAACGAGTTACCGAACCCTTCAAGTTCTTGATTGGCATAAGCTGGATTGGAGAGATTCAGCTCGAATTAATCCAGCCGGTTTATGGTCCGATGATCTATGAGGCTTTTATCCAAAAGCACGGTGAAGGCTTACACCACTTTAAGGAGCGCATCAGCCAGGACGACATTGATGAGGTACTGAAGGAATACAAGGAAAAGGGCATCGAGGTAACGCAGACGGGACAGTTTAGGGAAGACTTCCACTATTATCTCAACACGGAACCGAAGCTGGATTTTGTCTTGGAGCTGGGAAACTGTCCACTGCTGAATCTTCCGAAGGAGGAGTTCCCAATCTATCCGCCAGAGAGCTGAAGACGGACCGGCGTTTCTGCGCGTCGACGGTTCGGCGTTCGAAGGGATGTGTCAGCGCGTCAGGGGAGGAACGGTTCGGTGTGTCGCTGCCAAGGCCATGCGCAGCGAACTTCCTGCACAGGCCGGAAGGCACTTCGTGCCAGGCTACTTTCGCTTGGTCCCTCCGGGACAGGCTGCGCTCTTTCGTTGTAGTATTTTCCTCAAGTTGAGTTAGCCCTTAGGGGGGTCACTCCGGTTCAGGGCCAGTGCCCTTGCGGGGTACCTTCTCTCATGCGAGAAGGATCGAGGAGATGACCGTTGACCAGGTTGCGCAGTTTTCCCCCTGTCAAAAATCCCAGCACCGTCTCAGCCGACAGCCTGCGGGCATCATGACGGCTTTCAGGGCTGTTCCAAGCTCCGTGAGGAGTGAGCAAAAGCCGACCCTGCAACCAGTCTTCCTGTTTCAGGAATTCTCGAATCAGCGGTTCGTCCGGCGAGGGCGGTTCGGTCGGCAGCACGTCGAGAGCTGCTCCGGCAACTTTGCCCTTCCGCAAAGCCTCACACAAGGCTCCATTGTCGACGATCGGACCGCGAGCGGTATTGATCAATAATACTCCCGGTTTCATGGTTTCGAAAGCGGGGGCGTTTATCAAGCCTTCGGTTTCTGGCGTCAGGGGACAATGAAGGCTGACGATGTCGCTGACGCGCAATAATGCGTCAAGGGATTCGACGCGCCGAACGCCGAGGGCGATTTCCGTTCCTCGCGATACATAGGGATCATAGGCAACAACGTCTAGTTCGAAGGCCTTGGCTCTCAAGGCCGTCGCTGTTCCAATTCGTCCGAGGCCGACCAAACCGATGGTCGTACCGCGAATCCGCCGCATGCATCTGGTCTCCGGATATTGCCACGGGGCGCGGATATCGCGCCGCATGGTGTCCTGGAATTCCGGAATGCCCCGGGCCAGCGACAGCAAAAACGCGATGGCATGGTCGGCCACCTCGCTGGTGCCGTAATCAGGGGTGTTACAAACCGGGATCCCGGCTGCCGCGGCATCCTCAAGGTTGATTTGATTATAGCCGACACCGGCTCGCACGATGATGCGGCACCTTTTTGCTTTGTCGATCAAAGTCCGATCAATTACCATTTCGTGCCAGACCAGCAATGCGTCACAGGTCGATAATTCTTCCAACGGAATACTGGCAGGATCGCGGGTACGATGAATAAAAAAGTGGACATCTTTCCCCGCCACTTGCCGTTCTACGACGGCATCATCCGGGTATTGGGCATCCGGCGTCAAGATCGTGAACTTCATGGTACGTTGCTCCTTTGCTTCACTTCCAGCTTTAACTCCATATGAATGAGGGCAATTCGGGGAGAGGTCAAAGTCCCGTCTCTATCCGCAACGCTACGATGAAGACAATGGGGGCCATGCGCTTCAACGATTCCACCGTTGCCCCGCCCTGGTCGCAGATTCGGCTTTGGTGCCTCAGCCGCGCTCGGGCGAAATTCTGATCCGCGTTCACGCCGCAGGGGTAACGCCCACGGAGTTGCGGTGGTATCCGACCACCCACACAGCGGACGGTGGGAAGAGGACCGGCGCAATCCCTGGTCATGAACCAAAAAGTGAGCCAAGCGATCAAATGATTGTATAGACAATTGCCGGGGGAGACCTTATTTTGCG
>JAFAKL010000542.1 GCA_019235445.1 Verrucomicrobiota bacterium
GTCATTCGCAACCTGCTCGGGCGGTCGGCCAAAACCCTGGGCACAATGGATCTGCCCCAGATTGTCGTTGCTCACAATATCACTCCTTCCGATACGGCCACGCTCAATCGTCAGCTGGTCCTAGGATTTGCCACGGATGTCGGGAGCCGGACATCGCATACCGCGATCATGGCCCGTTCGTTGAACATTCCGGCGGTGGTGGGTCTGAAAGACATCACCGAACGCCTGCATCCAGGTGAACACGTACTCTTGGATGGGACAAATGGCGTGGTCATCCTGAATCCGACCGATCAGACACTTTGGGAATACGGCGAAATAGAGGTAGAGCTGGAGAAGGTCGAGGAGGTCTTGACCAGTCTGCGCGACACGGTCAGCACCACGGCAGACGGCCGGCACGTGATCCTTTCGGCCAATATCGAGCTTCCCGAAGATGTGCCCTTGGTGGTTGCAGCTGGGGCGGAGGGGATCGGCCTCTACCGAACCGAATTCTTCTTCCTGAATAAAAACGATCTGCCAAGCGAGGAAGAACAATATGCCGCTTACCGGATTGTCGCAGAAGCTATTATGCCGCAATCGGTGATCATTCGCACCCTGGATCTTGGCGGTGACAAATTTCTCAGCCACTCCCATTTGCCCACTGAGATTAACCCGTTTCTGGGATGCCGTGCGATTCGATTCTGTCTACAGCGACCAGACATCTTTAAAGCGCAGCTGCGGGCGATCCTCCGAGTGAGCGACCTCGGCAATGTGCGAATGATGTTTCCGATGATTTCCGGCCTGTCTGAATTGCGCCAGGCGAAAGAGATCCTGGAAGCGGCAAAGACTGAACTTCGTGAAGAGGGTAAACCCTTCAAGGAGAACATTGAGTTGGGCATCATGATCGAGGTGCCCAGCGCAGCCTTAGTCGCGGAATCCCTGGCGCGCGAAGTAGCTTTTTTCAGTATCGGAACAAATGACCTGATCCAGTACACCATCGCGGTAGATCGGGTAAATGAACGCATCGCGCACCTCTACGAACCGACCCATCCGGCTATCCTGCGGCTGATCGAAATGGCCGTAACAGCAGCGCACAGGCAAGGAATCTGGGTCGGTGTTTGCGGTGAGATGGCGGGAGAAATCACCCTGACGCCACTGCTCCTGGCGCTTGGAGTAGATGAACTGAGTGTGAGCGCCGGCTTGGTCCCGCGGGTAAAGAAGGCGGTCCAGACGCTGGACAGCAAGGAATGCGGCCGATTGCTGGAAGAAACGCGCGGTCTGGCTTCAGCCACCGATATTCTCGCCCGATGCGAAGAAGTAGCGCAGCGCCATTACCCTGAGCTGCTCAATTGAGGTTTACCTGTCTGCGCCATCAAGCCCGCACCAGCAGAACCGGCTCTCCGACCTTAATCTTCAATTCTCGTGCCGCGGAAGAAGACCAGACGGAAATCTCCAGCATGCCCGCGCTGCCACAAACCAGGAACGGTTCCCCAGGTTGCATAGCGCCTTCGTCATAGCATCGCGCCAGTTTTCGGATCTGGAATTCCTTCACTTCCAAGCAAAATGGACGCGTGCTGGTGAAAGATGATAACTGATTGCACGCCAGGTTGGTGACACAATTTCCAAAATGATCGACGTGAATGATCATGCCGGCGATGCTGCCGTCGGCCATCGATTCGCCTCGCGCAATCTCCAGGCGAACCGGGTCTCGAATCGTCGGGCCGAAATTTTCAGGCGGAACGCCCTCTGCCAAAGCCGCCGCAACCGGGGCGAAAATATCTCTGCCGTGAAAAGTCGAACTGCGGTGCAGCGGGAAGTATGCAGTGTTTGTCAGATGTCGGATCCTGGCCTCGGTAATCTCCTCCAGAATCAGGGTAAAAAGACCATTGTCCGGCCCGACAAACAGATGAGCCGCCGCCTGTACCAAAACAGGTCGACGCTCTGAGCCGACTCCCGGGTCAACCACCGCGAGATGAATCGATCCAGCCGGGAAATACGGATAGGCACCATTCAGCGTAAATGCCGCCGCCCGCACGTCCTGGGGTGGGATCGTGTGCGTGATGTCGACCAGAACGGACTTTGGACTGCGCGTCAGGATAGTTCCCTTCATTGCCCCGACAAAATAATCTTCCGATCCAAAGTCGGTCAGCAGAGTAATGATCCGCGGCGACACGGCTTCGCAGCTCCATTTAAATCGCGGCCCGATTCTGCATCAGCCACTCCAAAGTCTGTTCTGCGCTTTGATCGGAAGGAAAAACCGGATAAAAAACCTTGGCGATGGAACCGTTATCAAGGATGAGAGTCAGCCTTTTGATCAGAGTCATGGAGTCGAATTGAAAGGTCGGCAACCGCAGCGCATGAGCGAATCTCAAATCGTGGTCGCTCAAGAGAGGATATGGCAGTGCGAGACGTTTAACCGCTTCAACTTGGTAATCGGTCTCTTGGCTGCTCAATCCAAAGAGGTGCGAGGCGCCCGCGTCAGTCAATCCGCGAAAGTGATCTCGGAACCCGCAGCACTGCGGGGTGCAGCCTCTGGCGCCCGGGATTGCATCCCAACCCTCAGGAACGGGTTGATCCGGGCGCCCGGTTCTGGGATAGCAAAAGAGAACACTTCGGCCGGGAAGCTGAGCTAAATCGATCGGGGAACCAGCCGTGGAAGAGAGCAAAAGGTGCGGAATCCGGGCGCCAGGCAAATGATCGCAGGCGCCGTCATCTTGCGGAACCGGCAAACCGGCAGGCAAATCCAAAAGGCTGCTCATATAGTGAAAATAAGGAGGTTTTGTCTCTTGGCAAAGACTCCATCACGTACTATCGCTCCGAAAAAAAGCGTGCAACGAAAACGTCGCGAAAACAAGCTTTACCCTGCAACCCACTCTTGACGAGGCTGGGCCGTGATCGAAAAAGAGAAATTCGACCATTGAAAACGCAGACGCGAACGATCTTGATTCCCATTCTTTCCGTTCTGATTGTCGGCTATTGCACTTTCAAATGCTCAGCAGAATCTCCGCAAGCACTCCAATTCCCGACGCTGATTCACTTGATTAACGACCCAAAGGGAGTAACCCTCACCGGAGAATATATCGGAGAGGGATTGGGCAATTTATCCGGCGGGATCCAGCAGGGGGCCATCTATGAAGGTCTCCTCAAGTTCACGCTCGGGCTTGACCTTGAGAAGATTTTCTGTTGGGACGGTGCCTCCCTCTATGCTTCGACTCTTTATCCCCATGGGAACGGGCTCTCTCGGCAATATACTGGCGACCTTAACATTCTAAGCAACATTGACGCTTACGATAGCTTCAGACTCTTCGAGTTATGGTTTCAAAAGAAATTCTTTGGTGACAAGGCATCGATACGAATTGGCCAGTTGTCGGCCGATGTGGAGTTCTACCAGTCACAATGGTCCAATCTCTTTATCAACAGTTGTTTCGGGACTTTTCCAACGATTGCCTTCGGGACGCTCCTCCCGATTTATCCGGTCGGCGGATTAGGCGCCCGGATTGAACTTCACCCCGGTCCCAGCACCTTCTTGCGCACCGCTGTATTTGATTCGAACCCCGGTATGCAAGACACCGACGACAAGCATGGGGCACGGTTCCACCTGAATCCAAGTGCAGGGGTCATCGTTTTGTCGGAGGCAGCTTACCAAATAACCCCATCCGTTGAGAACGGGGGGAAAGAGGAAAGCTACATCATCGGCGGTTACTATGATTCTCGCCGCTTCACCGCCAACTTCCTTGAGCCGACCCATGCCAGTAATGGCGGGTTCTACGCGATCGCAGATCGGATCCTTTACCGCAAGACGCCCTACGTTAATGAGCAATCGAGTTTTAGCGGATTGGGAGGGTTCACCAGCATGGGAGTCGCACCTGCCGACCGCAACCTGATCTCGTTCTATGCGGATTGTGGAATCAACTATAACGGTCTTTTCCCCGCGAGGGACAATGACGTTTTCGGGATCGCTCTAAGCTATGCCAAGATCAGCAGAGATTACCTCGTCAACAACGTTCCTGTCCATTCCGGCCATGAGACAGTTCTCGAAGCCACCTACCGATTTCAGGTGAACGAGCGCGTTTATATCCAACCCGATTTCCAATACATCTTCGATCCGGGCGCGTTTCGGCATCTACCTAACGCTTTTGTAGCCGGCGTGCGATACGACCTGACGTTCTAACGAGGACTTTGATCTACTTGGGCCTGGCTTGCTGTACCCCTCGGTCGCGAGGTCGCGACGTTCCACGCATGGTTTATTGGGCTTGTTCGAGTTGGGCCTGTTCAGGAGTGCTAACTTCAAAATAACCCCCTGTTACTTTAGTTACTAATCCGCTTCCCTGATTGAGGCCGGTGAGGTAGTGAATCTCATCTTTGGAAAACGTCTCATCCTCACCCATTTTCGCGTAAGTCACGGAAACGAGTTTTCCGTTGGATTTCTGGTAGTAGACATAAACGCGCCGTTGGGGAGTACCGGTACGAAACTCGACCTGAACTTCACCTTTAGGTGCTCCGCTGTGGCCCATTGAGCCAATGTGTAACCGGTGGTAGTATTTCTGGCATTGTTCAATGGTCATTCCTACATGACATTTTACGGTTGGTCTTTAGTCCGGCCGAACATTCGCCCTGATGACCGGAAGACAGCAGTATGGTCGTAAAGCATTTCCGCGATCCGACAGCCATGGTCGATATGCCCGCTGACTACGAAGAGCGAGGGCTGAATTATTGCAATCTAATTGCAATAAATACATGATTGCCTGTCCGGTAAAAGC
>JAFAKL010000120.1 GCA_019235445.1 Verrucomicrobiota bacterium
AATCTTTCGCCATGGCACAATTTAGAGGCTGCAACCTCGGAGCGGGATTACGTCCTGAACCGGATGGTGGAGGAACATAAAATAACGCAGCAAGTCGCAGAGAGCGCGAAACAGCAGCCCCTCCAGGTACTGCCGAAGTCCAGCGTGGTATCGCAGTCTTATGCGATCGATTTAATTCGGCAGCAAGTGCAGGGAGAGATTGGACTCGAGTCAATTACCAGTCAGGGATACCGGATCTACACGACGTTGGATCCCGATCTTCAGAAGACGGCTGAAGAATCGCTTCGCCACGAATTGGCCAAAGTCGAGGAGCAACCCGGTTATCACCATCAGACATACGCTGAATACACGAGTTTCCTGAACACTTGGAAGAGCGCCCATACTGCACCCGGGTCCGGATCGCCTCCCTCACCCGAATATCTGCAGGGTGCAGTTGTAGCTGTGGACAATCGAACCGGGGGATTGTTGGCGCTCGTTGGAGGGCGGGATTTCTCCCAGAGTGAGTACGATCGTGCCTTTCAGTCGAAGCGACCGGCAGGCACCGCGTTCACGCCTTTGGCCTTCACTGCCGCCCTGGAAAAAGGGATTTTCCCGGGATCGTTGTTTGATGATGCTCCTCTGGACAATCGTCAGGTGATGATTGGAGGCACAACCGGTATTCTGGGTGAGTGGGGGGTCGAACGGGCAGATAACCAGTACGAAGGGCCTATTCCGATGCGCCGCGTTTTTGCGATGTCAAAAAATGCAGCGACACTGCGAGTTGGCGTCGAAGCTGGGTTGGATTCCGTGCTCAAGCTGGCGAAAAAAGCTGGAATTCAAGATGATCTGCGTCCCTATCCCGCGACTTTTCTTGGGAGTAGCGATGTGACGCTGGCGGATCTCGTCACCTCTTATTTGATGTACCCTGGAAACGGTTCGCGGCCGGAGCATCTAATGCTAGTCGCGAAGATTGAGACCCAGGACGGGCAGGAGGTTTATCATGCAGAACCGAAACGGGAGAAGGTGATCGACCCGGGTGTAGCATTTGAGATGCATTCCTTTCTCACGGAGGTAATGCAGACCGGCACCGCTTCGAATGCTCGTCAGCAATTCGGTCTGAAACAGTTCCCCGCCGCGGGAAAGACCGGTACCGCTTACAACTTTACGGATGTCTGGTTCGTTGGATATGATAGCGAGGTGACTTGCGGTGTCTGGGCTGGTTTCGACAAGCCTCAAACGATTATGCGAGGAGCCTTTTCCAATCAGATCGCATTGCCGGTCTGGACGGACATCATGAATGCATCGCTGGCGAGGCAGCCTTCCAGAGAACTGGGAAGACCAATTGATCTCAAGCGCGTGGAGGTCTGTCTCAACACGGGCCTGCCGGCCTCGCCGAAATGCATGTTGACGTCGGTCGCGGATCCAGGGTTGCCGCCCCGGAAAGGAACGTTTTTCGAGTTTTCAACAGCCAAACAGCTCCCAAACGAAACATGCTGGCTGCATGGAGATGATACGCGCTCGTTTGTGCGCACGCTTCGTGCTCAGGACGCGCCGCGCGCTACCAATGCGACCGACCCGGCGCAATCTCCTCCCGTCCTGGTTCATGGGCCGACGGTGATCGGGGACGATCCGTATCAATCGGTCAAGCCGCGCCCGAAAGAACCGCCCCAGTTCGCTCAGACCAGCAAAGCGGAGTGGACGCCGGCGCCCCGCGCTCTTCCTGTCGACAAACCCCCACCTGAAGTTCGCCGGGCCGAGCCAGTCGGACCACTCGATCGTCAGCAAACGCCCCCGTCGGTCGATTTGCCGACGCCTCCACCGGTGGACTTCAATGAAGATCCCACGAATCTTTGATGTCGGTAGATGCAGATATGCCCAGGACATCTGGAATACGAAATGAAATCGAGATTTACGACGAGCGTTTTCTTTACCTGACGCTTGGAAACACCTGGGTGGAAAAGCTTCACACCGGATCGCTTTGGGCCGAAGGGCCAGTTTACTTTGCGGACGGCGATTATTTGATCTGGAGCGATATACCAAACAATCGAATGCTGCGTTGGGCTGGCGGCCATGTCAGCGTTTTTAGAGATTTTGCTCATAACAGTAACGGGAACACACGCGACCGTCAGGGACGGTTAGTCACTTGCGAACATGGAGCCCGACGGGTGACCCGAACTGAACCAGATGGTTCTATTACCGTTCTGGTGGATCAGTTCCAGGGCAAGAAATTGAACTCCCCCAACGATCTTGTCGTCAAATCGGATGGAACCGTGTGGTTTACCGATCCGCCTTACGGGATTCTTTCCGATTACGAAGGCGGCGTGGCGGAGCGCGAATATGGTGGATGTTACGTTTTCCGATTTGATCCGACAACGAAGGAACTCGAAGCAGTGGTCAAGGATTTTAACAAGCCGAATGGAATTGCGTTCTCCCCGGATGAATCGAAGCTTTACGTGGTCGATACCGGGGAGTCCCACTCCATGACCGGCGAACATCATATCCGGTCATTTTCGGTAGATCAACAGGGGCGGGTAAGCGGCGGAGACGTCTTTGCAGAAGTATCGCCCGGTCTTCCAGACGGTCTTCGTGTGGATCTGCAGGGGAATATCTGGACCAGCGCCGGGGACGGCGTGCACTGTTACTCACCGGATGGGGTTCGCCTGGGCAAAATACTGGTGCCGGAACCGGTGTCTAATTTGACGTTCGGAGGTCCGAAGAGGAATCGTATCTTTATGACCGCCACCACCTCGTTGTACGCTGTTTATGTCGCGGCAAGAGGAGCTCAGCGCCCTTAGGCTTGAAGACGAAATGCGAGCTATTCCGAGTCAAAGAAAGAAGTGCCCCGATTTTGCGGATGGAACAGGGAATCTTGGTTTATTTTGGAGGATCAAAAAATGCTCACCGAGCACGCGCTAGCGATCCAGCTAAATCGATCGGACGACGTAGTCATTGCTTGTCAAGAGATCCCTGCCGAAACACATCTCCACGAATACGGTGTAACGGTACGGGAAACCGTTCCGGCTGGGCACAAGATCGCGATTCGAAATATTTCGGCGGGCGCACCCGTGCGAAGATACAACCAGATCATCGGGTTCGCGTCGGAATCGATTTCCGCCGGACAGCATGTCCACGTACAGAATCTAAGAGTTCAGACTTTTGACCGTGATTACGCCTTCTGCACGGAGGCCAAGCCGACCAGCTACATCCGTCCAGGAGCGACCTTCCGTGGAATTGTCCGCTCGGATGGGCGAGTAGCGACCCGGAACTTTCTTGGAGTGCTGACGACGGTAAATTGTTCGGCCACAGTGGCGAAGAGGATCGCGGAAGTGTTCTCCGCGGATGCCTTGAAAGAGTATCCGAACGTGGACGGGGTGGTGGCGATCACTCACACCACTGGCTGTGGAATGGATATTCATGGCGAGGGAATGGAAGTCTTGCGGCACACCCTTTCCGGGTACGCGCGCCACGTCAACTTTGCCGGAATACTCGTGATCGGACTGGGCTGCGAAGTCAAACAGGCGGAGGACCTGTTCTCCACCCAAAACCTTCCGGCGGGACCGCTTTTATCCTCGATGACCATCCAGGAGTCGGGAGGTACTGTCGGCGCCATACGAATCGGCGTCGAACGGATCCGGGAAATGTTGCCGATAGCTAACCGGGCAACGCGTGAGACCGTTGCGGCCAGAAACTTGATCCTGGGTCTCCAGTGCGGGGGCTCGGACGGCTATTCTGGTATTACGGCAAATCCCGCACTCGGCGCTGCCGTCGACTTGCTGGTCCGTCACGGGGGTACGGCGATTTTGTCGGAGACGCCCGAGATTTACGGGGCAGAACATTTGCTTACGCGACGGGCGATCAATCAGGAAATCGGGGAAAAGCTGGTTTCACGGATTCGCTGGTGGGAAGAATACACGGCGCGGGAACGAGGCGAGATGAATAATAACCCCTCGCCCGGCAATAAGGCCGGTGGTCTAACCACCATCCTGGAAAAATCGCTGGGCGCGATCGCGAAAGGAGGAACAACCAATCTGGTGGACGTATATCAATATGCCGAAACGGTGGCAGCCAAAGGGTTGGTGTTTATGGACACTCCCGGCTATGATCCTGTCTCCGCCACCGGACAAGTTGCGGGTGGCGCAAACCTGATTTGTTTTACCACGGGCCGCGGATCGGTCTATGGGTGTAAGCCCTCGCCCTCTTTGAAGTTAGCGACAAGCTCACGCCTATACCGGCAAATGGCCGATGATATGGATATTAATTGCGGTGAAATTCTGGATGGCCAGGCGTCAATTCAGGAAGTGGGGGAGCGGATTTTTCGGTTGATTCTGGAAACCGCCTCGGGTCGCCGATCTCGGTCGGAGGCCCATGGCTTTGGTGCAGAGGAGTTTGTTCCCTGGATGCTTGGGGCCGTCATGTAAGAAGGCGCAGGGGCTGCGCCATAGCAGAACGGTCTATAGTTAGGAGCGATCTCTGCACGAAAGTATAGTGGAAGAGGCGGAAAAATTCGCTAAATTTCTGCTCTGGATAGTTGTCTGTGTTGACTCTTTTTATATTGGAACCTAACGTTCGAATCATGGGTGACAAATCTCCAAAAGCCACGCACAAGCAGGCGGCGCAAAAACAAGCAAAGGCTAGCGCCGCAAAAAAGAAGAACCCGACCCCCAGCACAAAACAAGCTCCCAAGCCTAAATAGGAAAAGACACAGAGATTCCGTAGTCGATCAGCCGGAGTCGCCGCATCACACGAACCAGGCTCCGGCGTGCATTCGTTCGTCCTCGGACTGGTTTATTACCGAGAACAAGGCCTACAGGTGCTGAGTGCATTGTTGAAAGGTCGATTTCAACACATCCTTTGGATCGCCCTTGGGAATGAACTCGTGCGTAACGTACCCGGTATGACCAGTCTCTTTGATGGCGCGGAGAATGGCAGGATAATATAGTTCCTGCGTCTCATCCAAATTGCTGCGTCCGGGATTGCCCGCTGTGTGGTAGTGACTGATGTAATCTTTTGCGGAGCAGATGGTGCGGATGATATCACCCTCCATCATTTGCATGTGGTAGATGTCGTAGAGCAGCTTCACCCGCGGTGAAGCGACGGCGCGACAAACCTGGACACCCCATGCGGTGTGATCCGCCTGGTAGTCCGGGTGGTCGACTTTACTATTCAAAAGCTCCAGGGTGAGAGTGATGCTGGCCAGCTCTGCCTGGTGAGCCACCCGAGCAAAACCTTCCGCTGTAACCGCCGCGCCTGCTTCGTCGGTCAGGCCATTTCGATTGCCGCTGAAACAGATCAAGTGAGATATGTTCAAACGCTTGGCGTTTGCAATACTGGCGAGAATTTCGTCTTCCAATCGATCATGGAGATCGCGGCGATTTAAGCCAATCGTCAGCGGCTGGTGGGCCGCCAGGGCCGAAATTGCCAGCCCGTGATCTTCCACCAGAGACCAGTGCTCGGGTGGAACCAACTCAACAGCTTTATAGCCGGCGTCGGCGGCTGCGCGCGCAAATTGTTTGGGACTCAGTTTTTCAGGGACGAAACACCACCAGGCGACCGATTGCGGGATGAGGCTCACAGATCAAATTTTGGGAAAATCGGAAAAGGTTCGTCGAGCTCGTGCCCGGAGGGCAATCCGCCCCATTCCAAAGTACGAATATCCGCGGCCCGCAACTGCGCGAGGATTTTCTCACTTGCTGTAGGAATCACAGGGCTGACCATGAGTGCCAAAAGCCGGACGCTTTCTGCCAGCGTGTACAGCACCGCGTGCAACAGTTCGGTTGCCGCCGGTTCTTTCGCCAGTTTCCAGGGCGCCTTTTGCTCCACTAAGGCATTGGCTCTGGTGACAAGTTCCCACGCTGCCTCAATTGCATGGTGCACTTCGAATCTCTCGAAGGCCGCACGGTAGCGCCCGGTAACAGAGTTCGCCAAATCGCGGATTGAATTCAAATCGTCATCGTTCAACTCGACCGGATCGATACGACCGCCGCGATAGCGCCGGCTCATGCTGATGGTGCGATTCACCAGGTTCCCCAGATCATTGGCCAGATCGCTATTGTTGCGCTTCACCAGGTTCTCTTCGCTATAATCTGAGTCGTGTCCCACGTTGTTATCCCTCATCAAATAGTAACGAAGCGCGTCGGCGCCGTATCTGTCTGCTAAAATATCCGGATCAACCGTGTTTCCGAGGCTCTTACTCATCTTTGCGCCCGAGATATTCCACCATCCATGGACGAGCAATCTCGGCATCTGTTCATCTGAGAATCCCATCGCATGGAGCATGATCGGCCAATAAATGCCATGGGCCGGAACAAGAATGTCCTTACCTATGATGTGCGCTTTGCATGGCCAGAGTTCTGTAAAATCTGGCAAGCTGGGATCGCTGTCCGAGAGATAGCCGGCAAACGAGACGTAGTTTAACAGCGCGTCAAACCAGACGAAGGTGACATAATTCGGGTCAAACGGGAATTCGATTCCCCAGAATAACCGTTCCTTTGGCCGGGAAACACAGAGATCGCCCGACAGGCGATCAATCGCATTCAGCAATTCGTTCCTACGGAAAGCTGGGGTGACGAAATCGGGGTGTTTCTCAACGAAGTTCTTCAGCCATTCCTTGTGTTTAAGCAGGGGAAAATACCAGTTTTCCTCTTCAAGGAGAATGACCTCGCCCCATTCGGTTCCAAATACTCCCGCCTCATTTCTTTCCTTATCGGTGAGAAATTGCTCTTGGCGAACGCTGTAATACCCGGAGTACTTCGCCTTCACTAGTTCGCCCTTTTCATAAAGCGACTGCAGAACCTTCTGAACCGCCTTCTTGTGTCTGGGATCGGTAGTTGCCGCCCAGCCGTCCTTCCGGATTTCCAGTTTGTCCCACAAAGCGAGAAACTTCCTGGTGACCTCTTGTGCGAAGTCAAAGGGCTGTACCCCCGATTTCTGTGCTGCCTGCTGCACTTTTTGACCGTGCTGATCGACACCGGTCAGAAAGAAAGTCGGCCCCTCAAACGTTCGGTGATATCTCGCGATGACGTCCGCCAGGATCTTCTCATAGGCGTGCCCGATATGCGGATCGCCATTTGTATAATCTATGGCTGTGGTGATGAAGTATTTCACTCTCGTTAGTCGCGGACTATTTTGCCTCCCCAGGACAGGATGCGAGCCTTTGCGCCGGCGGCTTCAGCCTCTTTGATTTGGCTGTTCCGAACGTAGAAAAGCGACAGACTGGACCAGGCGAGCTGATCATTCGGCCGTAATTCAACCGCCTTCTTTCCCGCCTCGATTGCTTCCGGGTAGTTCCCGTTTTTCATGAGGGTCATTCCGAGCGCATGCCATCCGTCGAAAAAGCTCGGAAATCGTTCGACGCACTGCCGGTATTTATCGATGGCGGCCAATAGTTCTCCGATCGCCAAATCGCCATTGGCATCATCAAAAAGCTCCTCTATTTCCGGTGGGACTTCTTCCATTCGCTCTTTCGGCTTGAGTGATCAATCGATGATGCCCGCCTCGCTCTTTAAACCCGGAATTGGATCAGCCTGTCGCTCCCTGACCGAAAATGGGTGGGCGTCCGGCCTTCTGCAGTTCCACTCTCAGCCATTCCCGGATGGCAATCTTTTCGTAACGACTATTTTCCTGGGCATAGTCGGTCTTTTTGAACTCGGCATATTTTTGTTCGTCGATCGGTTCTTTGCCAATCAGGTGAATGATCAGAGACGAGTCCTGGTCTGACAAAAGTTTGGAAGTCTCGTGCGGATCGAGTTCCACGCCATTCATCGCCATGAATCGGGCTAATTGGTCGTTCTTGCCGGGATCGATGATGGAAAACGGCTCTGGCGTCTCAGGCTTGCAGCCCGCGTTCTCGGCGGCTTGGACGAAACTGACCCCTTTTTTCATGTCGGCATCAATCTTCGCGAGTACCTCTTTCGCTTTCGCCTGAATCGCTGCTTGAGCTTTCTCCTCTTTGATCGTCGCGACGATCTGGTCCCTTGATTGCGCCAGTGTAAGCGGATGGCTCGGTTCAATGTCCGTCAGTTTCATGACGTAGAACCCGTCAGGCCTTTCGGTGACATCGCTCACAGGATTATCTTTGGTGAGATCGAATGCTTCGTGAGCCAGGGCGGGATCCTGCGAGAGAACCTTATCCGGCTGCTGCACGGTAAATGGTTCGGACTGGACCACCTGGTACCCTTTTTCTTTAGCAGTTTGCTCAAAGGCCGAGGGGTTTTGCAGCGCGGCTTGAGCAAACGAATCCGCCTGCTCCGCAAGTGGTTTCTTTGCCCCAACCTTCTCTGCCTCTGGTAATTTTTTCTGATCGTCACTCAACAGAAATGAGACCAGTTCAACCTTTCTTTTTTCCGGTGAGAGGATGGTGTCCTTATGTTGATCGTAGTATTTCTGGACCTCGGCGTCAGAGACTTGAATGGAAGGCTGGAAATCAGCGCGTTTAAATCGGATCACGGCCAGAGACACCTTTTGGTTCAGCTGTTCGTATTGCTGCTTAAACATCGATTCCGGGAGCGGGGAACTGTCTTTGACCAATTGGGTGACTCCGGCAAACCGCAAATTATCCGCCACAACATCATCGAGGTCGGCGGCGGTAAATCCGTTTGGTTTTAAGGCGTTGTCGAGAAACGCCTGGTACTTTGCCGGGTCAAACTGGTTGTTGGTCTGGAATTGAGGTAAAGCCTTCTCGGCATTTCGAATCTGATCTGCCGTTGGCACCACCTGCAACTGGTTCGCCTCGTCTCGA
Source organism: Verrucomicrobiota bacterium (assembly GCA_019235445.1). Taxonomy (GTDB): domain Bacteria; phylum Verrucomicrobiota; class Verrucomicrobiia; order Chthoniobacterales; family JAFAMB01; genus JAFAMB01. The sequence goes on from JAFAKL010000120.1 coordinate 8,717, forward strand.
AGCAAAAGTAGATTCCACGCGAAACTCAGGAATTGGTCATCGCGGGTGCGACCCTCGGTGGTCAAACTTTCGAGCAGGTCATGCATGCCGAGAGAATAAGCCAATTGGATAGATCTTTCGACCTTCTGAATGTCCCCGACGGTGATGGTTCGGCCGTTCAGTTTTCCAATCGCTCCGCTTGGACCGCCAGCGCGGCGCATCGAAGCTGGATTGTAAAACCAGGCAAAGGCGACGATAACGACGATGGTAATGATCGTGAGCAATGTCCGCTGTCTCTTGCGAATAGAGTCCAACATAGGGAGGAGAAAGGTGGATGCGCGCGGGCTGATTTTCAATCAGAAAGAGGCGATGGCTCACCAAGTGAGCGGTGCCGCGGTGGGAATGCCGCCGTTTTGGGGGTAGCCAAGGCTAGGCTTGGCGAAAGCCGGGTGGGGCTCCTGGCCCTACGGGCCGCAGAATCGCCGAGGTTGTCCAGAGTGTCCGGCCCACCCAGAGTCCCCGAGTTCGGGGAGGGCGAAAAGAGTGCCCAGAACGCCAAGGGTTGTCGCATTCGGGCCGCGAAAGAATTCGAGGACGAGGACGACGAGCATCCAGGAAAGCCGCGGTTTTCTGGGGTGCGACATGGACACTGCAGCGGCTTGCGCTGCCCAAAATAGCAAATTTTACCAGCTCCTCATCACCAGCCAGATGCCACCGTGACCGTGGGGAGGACGACTTGCTTTAGTTTAGTTTAGTTTAGTTCAGGGTCTGTCAGGGAATCGACCAAAGCAGTGGAACAGCAGGTTGTTCGCCATGCCGGGGAGTG
>JAFAKL010000446.1 GCA_019235445.1 Verrucomicrobiota bacterium
TTCGCTCCGCAAGCGGAGCTACGGTTGGCAGGCCAACCTTCTGCCATTGCCGCAGATCACTCTTTGCTGGCAAGATCGCTTGCGGAGCGAAGGTTGCCCTCCATAGCCTTGGCGAAGGAGGGCTCTCCGCCGTGACTTCGCTCCGCAAGCGGAGCTACGGTTGGCAGGCCAACCTTCTGCCATTGCCGCAGATCACTCTTTGCTGGCAAGATCGCTTGCGGAGCGAAGGTTGCCCTCCTCAGCCTTGGCGAAGGAGGGCTCTCGGCGGTGACGTACGTTTACATTCTCCGGTCGATAAATGTGCCGGACCAAATCTATATCGGTTGGACAACGGATTTGCGCGATCGACTGCAAACCCATAACTCCGGCAGGTCGATCCACACCAGCAAATATCGCCCGTGGAGGATCGTGTTTTATGCGGCATTCGAGTCGAAGGAGAAAGCAATTCAATTTGAACGATACCTCAAATCCGGATCGGGCACGGTTTTCCGCAACCGGCATCTCCAGTAAGTGACGAGGGATAAAAGAAGGAGCTCCCGTTTAGTCTGGGCAATGAGCCTCTCCCATTCGGCCAAGGAGCGGCTGGGATTGTAGGCCGGTCCGCAACTTTCGTTCTCGTCGCTCAACATGCGCAGCTACGGTCCTTGGCCGTATCGCACAGCAGCTCTTCCCATTGCGGTAGTCTCAGACTTCAAGCGCTGCGTTATTGGCCGGTGATCTTCTTTGCCCGTTCCATGCGCTGCTCCAACTCTTCTTTGACCTTCGGATGAACACCCACGCTCACGCTGGCGACGCGGCTAAGAGCAATTACTTCAAAGCTGCCGCCACTGTGCAGAATTCCAACCTCGCTAGCGTAAGAACCGTGATATTGTTAAACAACTGAACAGACTCTAAGCTAAGCTGTTGAAGTGCGTCGTGTTCAGACATGACAACCTGTTCGAGTCTGGCAGCTTTTTCGAGATGTAGAGTTGCTGAAGATGAAGCAAAAGAGAGAACCATGGGAGCTTGTGGGGTTCATCACAGCTCAAACGGGCGACGACCTGGTTGTTTCATTTGCCGTTTGTAAGCAGGACGACCCGGCTGACATCGAAAGTCTTACCATTTTGCGCACGCCCAAGTACGAGGCCTTCCTCGAAGAGTGGGAGCGCGGCGCTTCGGTGTCATTCCACCGAGACCTGAAAGGCGATGAGACAGTGCTGTTGCGGGAAGTTCTTTACGCTTCCGACGAGAAGCGCATAACGCTGCGCACCGACCACCGCACCTATAAGCTGGATGTTCGGAAAGTCGATCCCAGCGAACTGTCCGCCATGCGTCGAGTATTTCGAAAGATGAACTTCGATTCGAGCATCCAGTTGACGGGCGTGTAACCCAGCGCAGTAGGCCGCACAGTTTGTCGAAGGCTGCAGAATTGAGCCTCCATGTTTCTCGATGCTCTCTCGCGCCCGGGCCTTGAGTTGGTCGAGGTTCCAATCGGCCACGCCGATGGCCGGCACACCGAGGTGGCCGCGTTTGGTTCTCGCATGCAACGCCGGGAAAATTTTCTTATAGGCCAGATCACCCGTGGCGCCGTAGAGGACCAAGGTATCCGAATGTGATCCAGATGTTTCACTAAGGCAGGCTCGCCGCCAATCATCATGCAATAACCGGCTCGATATCCAACCTTGTCTCAGGCTCGGATGCTCGGGTCAACGCTCGGGGCGAAGGCAGCAAACGTCAACCCGTCAACCAACTGCTGAACCGCCCTAGTTCAATTCAGAGGGGTTAGTCAACAATCTCTGTGAGGATCAAACGAGCTAAGTTCATGGCAATTCGACCCGACTGGTCGAAGGCTTCGAGCTCCCGCGGAGCCTTGATCGGAGAATCGGCGAGCGTATACATGACGATGTTTGACAAATGTTGAGATGCTGGAAAGCTTGCAGAAGCAATTCGACGCGGACAGAGAGAAGGGATGGGTGAGCAAACTCGTTGTCCAGAACGCAGGTCCAGACGTGAACACGCAGATCGCACAGATCAGGAACCTGCTCGCGAGCAAGGTGGACCTGCTGCTGGTCAATCCCAACTCAGCTACCGCGCTCAACCCGGTGCTCACGGAAGCGGTGAACGCCGGCATCACTGTCATCGTCTATGACCAGCCGACAAAGGTTCCACCTGGCGCGTTGAACATGTACATGAACCAGGAATGGTGGCAGGCTCCAATCACTGAGTGGCTCTGCAAGCAGCTCAACGGCAAAGGCAATATTGTGTACATCAGCGGCATCGCTGATCAGCCGGGCAACATTGCGCGCGATAAAGCGGCGATCAATGTCCTCGCGAAGTATCCGGACGTCAAGCTCCTGACCAAGGCCAATGGTAACTGGGATCAGGCTGCCGCGCAGCAGGTCATGACAGATCTTCTCGGTTCGTTTCCCAGTATCGACGGCGTCCTGACCCAGGACGGCATGACGCTTGGAATTATCCGGGCTTTCCAGGCGGCCGGCAAAAAGCTGCCTCCGGTCACCGGTGAGACGCAGGTGGCCTTCATTAAGGAATGGAAAAAAATGAAGGATGCCAATGGCTTCAGCACCATCGGGATCGAAAACTCGCCCGGTGCCGTGTGCACGGCTTTCGGTATCGGAATACGGCTGCTCCAAGGCAAGCACCTGAAGCCGGACGTTCTAGTCGATCCCAGCACGGGGAAACCAGCCGGCGGCGCGAACACCATCTGGATTCATCCTTCGCTCCAGGTTGACAACGGCAATATCGACAAGATCTATGACGAGTACAAGGACTGGGCGGACTCCTATTACGTAAACACCTGGTACACGGAAGATCAGATCGACGCGCTTTTCCAACAGTAGCAGTGCCAACATTCTGGGGAACCGCGGGATCGCCCCGTATTTCTAAGCGAATGAAAGCTTGGCACAATGACGGTGCTTGAGGGGAGACAGATCAGGAAAACGTTTGCCGGCGTCAGGGCCTTAAGCGATGCAAATTTTAGCTTGCGCTCCGGGGAAGTCTGCGGCCTGGTAGGCGCCAATGGCTCCGGGAAGACCACCTTTGCGCGAATCGTCAGCGGCCTTCTAAGGCCCGACAGCGGGAAACTGCGGATCTACGAGCATACGGTGAGCTTCCGCAGCCATCTTGATGCGGAACTCTATCGCATGGCGATGGTGCATCAGAACCTGAGCCTCGTGCCCGAGATGACGATCTGGGAAAACATCGCACTCGGCGGCGAGCAGACCAATGCTTTAGGCCTCTTGGACAACTTGAAGGCCATTGCGCAGGCCCAGAGGATGCTGGATGCCCTCTCCGCAAAGATCCCCGTGCACGAGCGGGTGAAAAACATTTCGCCCGTTGAGAGGCAGATCGTGGAGATTGCGAAAGCCCTGGCCAAGGATCCCCGGATCCTCATCCTGGATGAGCCGACGGCTTCCCTCGATTTCCGGCAGGTGGAGTCCTTGTTTCGCGCCATCCGCGAACTGAAAGAGAGGCGTCTCAATCATCTTCATCTCTCGTCTCAATCATCTTCATCTCTCACCGCCTCTGGGAACGCGCAGATCTGTGACAGGCTAGTGGCTTTTCGCAATGGAGAAACCGTAGGTGAACTCGACTTCGCAACCCAGCCCCGTGACGAAAAACTGATCATTCCCCTCATCACGGGGAAGGAGGTCACGGAAAGAGTCAAAAGGCGCTCGAAACTCCGTGAGGAAGAGATCGGACGCCAGAGGGCTTGCGGGTCCATCCTGGAAATGCGCCGGATTTCGGTGGACGAAACCCTTCACGACGTGAGTTTCACTCTGCGCCAGGGAGAGGTTCTGGGCCTTGGTGGGCTTCAGGGACAGGGACAAGAGGAGATCCTCGCGATTCTTGCCGGTTATCTCAAGGTATACACTGGGGAGTTATTGGTGAATGGCAAACCGCTTCCGCTGCGCAACACCAGACACGCCATTCGCCAGGGCATCGCCTTGATTCCCGGGGACCGCCAAGCGGAAGGTCTCTTCCTTGAGCACACCGTGCTGGCCAACCTGCTGTACCCCAAGGTCTCCATGCAACCAATGTGGACCTTCCTCGTGC
>JAFAKL010000197.1 GCA_019235445.1 Verrucomicrobiota bacterium
AGTCCGTCTCCAATGCGACTGAAGAAGGATGCAGGCGCGAATCCCATGAAAAGGAGAATGACACATTTGGAGCAAGCCTTGATCAACCGTCCCTACGGGGACTAGACGCGGCTTTTTTCTTTTTCCAGGCACTTCGTGCCAGGCTACCCTCGTTTTGATCCCTCCGGGATAAATACGTCACGGTACCTCCCTCTGAACTCATCGCCATTCATTATCAGCCCCAATTTTAAAAGTCCTCCTGGATTTTCGCATTCAGATTTTCACGTTGGCGCGGTATTTCAGCAGACACAGCGCTGGTTAGTGCGTCCAGCGGAGCAGCAGCATTTGCCATCATCGTCTTTAACTGCTGCACCAGCGGATTGTCGATGACTTCAGAAACATGGATCGGTGAAAGGGGATGAGTGTCGTTTTTCGCCTCGTTATAGAGGCGAACGGAGGCGGTGTTCAGATCCTCGTCAACGAGAATAATCGCCGCACCTTTGAGCGGGGATGGCGCCATGGAGTCAACCACCCATCCTCCATTGTTGAATACCTTTATTCCAGTTGGGTAACCGGTGTACGGCCGGATTTCCTCGAACGGCTTATGCGTGTGACCGAAGATGAAGGTAACGTCGGCCGGAACCGAACCGGCGTTGTCCGTCTGGATTTGCTGTAACAAAAAATTCTCCAGGTACCGGCGCAGTCCGGATGCTGCATCCTCGCTCAAGGCGGTATCCGTTCGCTCGGCCTCCCTCCTGGCCACTTTACTCAGGCAAAAGTTAAGAATGGAGGTTAGGATGATATGCTCGAGCGGACGCGAAAACCCCGCCAGCTGGTATTGTGTGGTGATCCCGGAGGCCAAATTGGAGACCAACTTTTTCCATTGAACGTCCGCTTGCAATTTATCGTAGATCAATTCCACCTCCGTCCCGAACTCGCCCGAGCGGCCAAGCGTGGACCAGAAAAAATCGACCCAGGCAAAATTCTCGGCCTCCAGTTCCCAAATCGTCTCCGGCTCGGCCCGGCCGGGAAATAGAGTGGAACGCAAGCCGGTCATCAGCCGGTAAATGGATTCGATGTAGTGCCCGTGGCTGAAAATGACGCACTTCCGCCCATCGGCACTACGCACTCCGAAATTTGGATACACCACCAGAAAATGCGGTTGTGACCAGGATTCATAGCTTGATTTGTATCTTCTCATCAGCCGGTCAAGCAGGTAGCAGGGGACAGGATCGTATTCCCCGAGAAACATGTTAGTCGCGTGCCACGGGGCATTGAGGTGGTCTCCCCATTTGGTTCTCGGAAGATACTCTTCAATGTACTGCGTTTCCCTGGCAGTTTCCCAGAGGTGGTGATCGTGGTTGCCCGGATTGTAATAGATCGTCTGATCGAAGAGTTCCTCACCCGGTTTCATGGTTAATTCCATGAAACGTTCGAAAACCATGGCAGCTACGTTGAGATCCGCCAGTGCCAGCTCGAGGACATCTCCGTTTAAGATGAGAGTGGGCTTTCGCGGTCCCCGATTTTGAGCAATCAATCGCCTGAGACAATCCACCAATTGGACCATCACATCGCTGGCCGTTGTCGGATCGGCCTTCCAATTCCCGGCGCCATTGGAGGAAGTCAATCGTGTGAGAATGCTATTTTCCGCCCCCAAATGAAGATCAGATAAGCAGATATAGTGAATTTCATTCATAGTTTTGCGTTTCACGGTCGCTAACAATACAAGCAATTCGGCGAACTATGCCTGATTTAGGAATCAGGCCAATGAACGGGAGTCCACTGCATCCAATGTAGCATAGGCTGTGTAGATAGTTCACGGCTGTGCCCCGGGCTTTCATTGTTCGGCGCTTTCGGCGTGCGTTAAGAATTCGGTCGGTATCACCCCAAAGCCGCATGATGCGCTTCAGCGCGCAATGCTTCCTCGTTGTCGTCGTCGTCGTCGTTTGCGTTTTGACCGGCGCCGTGCAGTGCCCCGCCCCGATCCACCCTGTCGGCTGGACCAGGGCCCATCACCTGCCAAACTCAGAGAACGAAAACGACGACGAGGACGCGGACGAGGACGAGGGGGGAGCCCTCCGACTCCCAATCGTACTCGTCGTCGTCGTTTGCGATTTTTGACCGGCGCCGGTGCCCCGCCTCTCACCCTGTCGGCTGGATCAGGGCCCATCACCTGCCAAACTCGGAGAACGAAAACGACGACGAGGACGCGGACGAGAACGAGGGGGAAGCCCTCGAACTCCAAATCGTCGTCGTCGTTTGCGATTTTTGACCGGCGCAGTG
>JAFAKL010000261.1 GCA_019235445.1 Verrucomicrobiota bacterium
GGGGCGCTGACAAATGCCGCCGGCATGATCGCTCCAGTCACCGCTCTCCTGAACAGAGCACGATTCCTGTTCGGCCTCCCGCGACCCGTTCTCCTTGCTCTGTTCCTTGCCACGGCGCTGTTTTTGGTCCCGGCTGTCGTCATCTCCCTGGCCGCATTTCTCAGCCGGCGGCTGGGTAGACTTCAAGCGCCACTCAAACCTTTGATCTGCGATTTTGCCATGACCATGGTGCCGCTTGGCTTCGCCATGTGGCTGGCTCACTTTGTCTTTCATCTGTTCACCAGCTCCCACATGCCGGTTCCAGTGATCCAGCGAATCGTTCTAGACTTTCACCTTATCTCGTCTGGCATGCCGAATTGGGGCATCGCTTCCTGGGCCGTACCACAATTGCTGGACTTTGAAATTTTCTTTCTCGATCTCGGGTTGCTCGGTTCCCTCTACGCTGGATGGAGAGTCGCGCAGCGATACGACAACGCAGAGAAAAACCGTCTTCTAGTTTTCACGCCCTGGTCGCTGGTCTATTTTTTTTACTTCCTCGCGGCGATCTGGATCGTTTTTCAACCCATGGACTTGCGCGGAACAATGATGCCCTGAGCTTGGGAAAGAACGGTGAACGGTCAACGCTGAACAGTGTAGTGTGAAAATCCAGATTAAAAAGATACGGACAACGTTCATCATCAGCTTGATGTTGTTTCTCACTCGAACGAGCTGGGGTGATGGCGGATCGATTCAGTTCCAGGCCGATGCGGGAACGTTTCATCTCACGATCTTCACTTTGCCACCGATCCTGAGTGCCGGACCAGTCGATGTGACGGTGCTGGTCCAGGAGCGTTCGAAATTGGCTCCGCTGCTCGACGCACACGTGACGCTGGACCTCCTCGCGGAGACCGGCACCGGCCCGAATAAACCGGATTGGTTGCCGCCCGCCTGCGCGTTGTCCCCCCCTGCATCGCTCACCGGTATTCCAGCCAGACTGGACCATGGAGAAAATCGACTTCTCTATGGCGCGCTTCTCCAGGTTCCGTACAGCGGGACCTGGCGACTGAAAGTCAACGTGGTGCGCGGCTCTGAAAAAGAGAGTGTCGGGACCCTGCTGAGAGTCAATCCACCTGCCCCGCCCCCACTGACCTATTGGCGGCTGTTTATCCTTCCTCCCCTCGGAATACTCGCTTTTATCTTGAATAGGACCGCACGGCGCAGGGAACGGCGCTCACAGCAGTACAGGAGCTCAGGGGCGCAGGAGTTCAGGGGTGAAGGAACGAGTATTTGGAGCCGCAAATAAAACGCTGACATGGAATTGCACCGCCGAACGCCGGTGACGGTGAACGGCGAACGTCCAGAGACTCCGCTTGCGATCAGGGCGTTCACCGCATAGTCTGGGAGTCGCCGGCCGCTCCGAGAATCATTTTACTCGCAATCACTTACCTCGTTCGCGTGAAAAGCTTTCGCCTTTTGATGCTCGTTGCAGCCTTGCTCATACTGGTCTTCTTTTCCGGATGGTTCGGTTTCTCTTTCTTTATCCGAAGCGATTTGTTTCGGGAATGGCTAAGCAAAAAGGTGAGTCACACGCTTCGCGTCGATGGCCACTTTGAACCGCTGGCCTGGGAGGGTTCAACGTTTAGATCTTCAGGCTTTACGGGCATCGGAACCCCGCAAAGCAAACTCCGATCAATCCATATTCCCAACATTTCTGCACATTTTGACTGGCCACAACTGCTGAAAGGTACGTGGGCGGTAGACCACGTTAGCGCGGAGGAAATCGAAGCCGTGCTGGGTAAAAACCCGGTCGAAACACCGCCTCCAGCTCCCGGCTCAGCCACTCAGCCAAGTGCCCTCCATCTGCCTGGCTTTTTGCCGTCAGAGTTCAGGATAGAGCAGCTGTATGTAGCCTCGACAGATATCCGCTGGGAAATGAATCACGGGGAGGCCGGCCAATTGGTCGGGACGAAAATCACTGCCGGGCGCAAGGGACCCGATGAGTGGGAGATCACAGCCGTCGGAGGAAGTGTCAGGCAGGGAGCGTACCCACCGGTGCAAATTGACTCCATCCATGCCGGTCTGAGCGAAAATTCAATCGTGATCCGACAGTCGAAAACTCTGGTCCCGGGAGGGGGCGAAATCCAAGTGGTTGGAGAAGTCTCCACCAGGCAGTCATTGCCCGCCAGGTTGACTGCCGATTATTCAGGTCTGGAAGCAACCCAGATTCTGCCCCCCGAATGGCAGATTGGAGGAAAAACTTCAGGACATCTTGTCTATACCGGCGATCTCGATCGGCTTGAACAAGGGGAAGTTGTCGGCTCAATTAAAATTGCCGGCGCCGCCATTGATATGACGAACCTTTTTGTGACGCTTCATCAGCTGGCAAAATTCGGCGGGCTGAATGACGTCCGGATCGATTCCATCGACACTCATCTCAAATATCACGACCACGAACTGGAGCTGTCGGATTTTCGCGCCAGCTATCAGGATCAGATCCGGGTCGAAGGAGCGGGAACCATTACACCAGAGCGCCTCGACGGTAGTCTGCTCATCGGCCTTTCGCCGAAGATACTAGGATGGATTCCAGGAGCGCAGGAAAGAGTTTTTACAGAGGAAAGAGATGGTCTGCGCTGGGCCACAGTGAACATCAGCGGAACTCCCGATCAGCCAAAAGAAGATTTAACCAGGCGATTGATCAGCGCGTTTCGAGACAAGATGACGCAGGAGTTCAAAGGGCAAGCGAAGGATGCCGCCAAGTCACTCCTTGACATGTTTCACCAATAGTATGGCCTCTTCCCGGTATCGCCGGAACGTGGGAGCCATCATCCAAAGGGGCGATGGAAAGATCCTGATTGGAGAACGCTCTAACGTGGCGGGTGCCTGGCAATTCCCGCAGGGCGGGGTCAAAGACTCTGAGACTGCCCGAGAGGCGCTGGCCCGCGAATTGCGCGAAGAAGTTTCTCTCGACCCCGCTCACTACCAGGTTCTCCAATCCAAGGGGCCGTACCGCTACGTTTTCCCTCCTGGCCGGACGAAGGAAGGTTTTGAGGGACAGGAGCAGACCTATTTTCTCGTAAAATTCACCGGCGCGGATTCGAATATCGTCGTTCCGGCGGAAGAACCAGAATTTGTTCAGTTTCACTGGATTGAACCAGACGAGTTTAAAATCGACTGGCTGCCGGACTTTAAACGGGAAGTTTACCGCCAGGTTTTCCTGGATTTCTTCGGCCTTGCTCTTGCCTGAAGGAAAAGCTGGCCGACTTTGGGTTCAGGGTTCGGACGGTCGAGCAGTTGGCCGGAGAACTGAGACATCCTGTTCCCATTGAATTAACATGAGCCGGACTAGCGGCCCAGAACGCCGGATTTGTCGACCAAGCTATCGGGAGCATTTCCCAATTTGACCTGCACTTTCCGCGCAGTGGGCCGCAGCAGGCATCGAAACGATTTTTGGCGTTGCCAAAAGAAGCCGAAACTGACAATCTGGCGGCTTTTCCAGGGCTGGCATTCAGGACGATTCCGGATGCATTCGACACATGAATGATAGAAGGGGCATGAGCATTGCGCTTGAAGCCGGACGGCCGTCGCATGTGAAGGTTGCGACCGCGAGCCTCATCGGCACGGCTATCGAATGGTACGATTTCTTCCTTTATGGCACCGCCGCCGCACTGATCTTCAACAAGTTGTTCTTTCCGACTTTCGATCCGATCGTCGGTACGCTGTTGGCTTTTGCGACTTTTGCGCTCGGGTTTGTTGCGAGACCTCTGGGTGGGATCGTCTTCGGTCATTTCGGCGACAGGATCGGCCGCAAGACCATGCTCTATCTCACCCTGCTCATGATGGGCGTTGCAACGGCGATCATCGGGCTGTTGCCGACCTACCGCACGGTCGGAACATGGGCGGCGGTACTGCTGATCGCCTGCCGCCTGATCCAGGGCTTCGGGCTTGGTGGCGAGTGGGGTGGTGCAGTCTTGATGGCGGTCGAGCACGCCCCCAGTGACAGGAAGGGCTTTTGCGGAAGTTGGCCGCAACTTGGCGCCCCGATTGGTCTCGTGATGGGAACGCTGGTCTTCTCGATCTTCTCCGCCATCATGAGCGACGCGCAATTCATCGCCTGGGGTTGGCGCCTGCCGTTCCTGTTCAGCATCGTCCTGGTGATCGTCGGTCTGTGGGTGCGCTTCACCTTAGCGGAATCGCCGGAATTCCAGAAGATCAAAGACACCAAGCAGCAGGTGCGAATGCCGATCATTGATGCCATCCGCATGCATCCAAAGAACATCCTTCTCGCGATGGGTGCGCGCTTCGCTGAGAATGGCTTCTTTTACATCTACGCGACCTTCGTGCTCGCCTATGCGACGCAGGTACTCGGCATGAAGAAGCAGGACATATTGACCGGCGTGCTGATCGCCGCTTTTCTGGAAAGCTTCACCATCCCGGCGTTCGGCGCATTGTCCGACAAACTCGGCCGCCGGCCCGTCTACATATTCGGTGCGATCTTCTCCGCCATAATGTCCTTCCCTCTCTTCTTGCTGCTCGGCACGAAAAACCCGCAGCTCGGCTGGATCGCGATCGTTCTCGGCCTCGCCGTCGGTCATGCCGCCATGTACGGTCCACAGGCGAGCTTCTTCGCCGAATTGTTCGGAACCAAGGTGCGCTACAGCGGCGTGTCGCTCGGATACAATCTCGCATCAATCTTTGCCGGCGCGCTGTCGCCGATCATCGCCACCTGGCTCATGACCGCCTACAAGCCGCAGACCTGGCCGATCTCAGTCTATATGATTATTCTGGCGCTCATCACTCTGGTGTCGGTGTACTTCGCGTCGGAAACACGCAAAGGCGTGGAAACCTGAGCGGTCGCAGCGTTATCGTCCTGCGGCCCGGAGGAGACGACATGCTCGATCATCCCGCCCTGCTTTCAGCGATCGAAAATCGCTACCCAACAACTCAGCCATGGCGCTATTAAGGAATCACTCCCGGTGCAGACGCCACTCGCTGCCTGGATCCAAGTTGAACGGTTGGACAATCGCCGGTCTGAATGGTGCAACTTTTCTCGCAATTGCGTTTGTTCCCGTGGTATCCTAACGTTTTGCAACCAGGACCGTAGAATTTCGAGAACTAGAAATGGAGTCCGTTTCCCACACTGCAGAACCGCTCTGGCATCCGCCTCCCGAGCAAATTCGGAACAGCAACCTTGCGCGGTTTCGGGCATGGCTTCGGGAGAACCGGTCTCTGGATTTCGACGACTGCCAGAGCTTATTTCAATGGTCGGTCGGGGACCTGGAAGCATTCTGGAGTGCGATCAGCGAATACTTTGATGTTCGGTTCACGACAGCTCCGGAAACTGTGCTGCGGCGCGATCCGGATCCTGTGAACACAGAATGGTTCGCGGGCGGCAGGCTCAACTATGCTGAGCACCTGCTCCGATTCGGATCGAGTACAATCGGGGCGGAGGACGATCGGCCGGCAATACTTTTCTGCGCTGAGCCGGACGCTCCAGGGGGGCGGCAAGTCCTGACGCGCGCCGAGCTGGTTGATCGCGTTAACCGAGTGGCTACCGCGATGCGACGTCTCGGTGTGCAACAAGGGGATCGCGTGGCCGGTTACCTTCCGAACCGGGTCGAGACAGTGATCGCGTTCCTTGCGGTCGCGAGCATCGGAGCGATCTGGTCCAATTGTCCGCCGGAACTTTCCAGTCGTGGCGTGCTGGATCGGCTGACACAGATCGAGCCCAAGATTCTGGTAGCTGTGGGTGGGTATCGGTACGGCGGAAAGGAACACGACCGCAGGACGCCCCTTGCTGAGATAGCCGCCGGGTTGCCCACGCTTCAGCATTTAGTACTCGTTGAACAGTCTGCTTCCGCAATCCTGCCCCGGTTAGGGTCT
>JAFAKL010000270.1 GCA_019235445.1 Verrucomicrobiota bacterium
CTGGGTGTCACCCCGCTGATCGACCGGCTGCCCTCCGCAAAACTGCGCTGGGTCGAGTTCGTGGACCTGGCCGGGCGTTCAATTCGATTTGATCTTCTCGACCAAACGAGAGGAGAGCTTGGCATCCGCAGAAAACATTTTGATCAGGCCCTGATAAGACATGCCATCTCCATGGGAGCAGAGGTCAGATTCGGAAATCCCGTGCTCAGGGTTGAGAATGGAGCCGACTGGAAGGTCACCACGAATGGCGAAACAGTCCAGGCCAAATTCCTGGTCGCGGCGGACGGACGCAATTCGTCTGTGGCCCGCTTGCTGAAGGAATACCCCAAGACTGCCACGGATCGGGTCGGTCTTCAGACTCATTTTTCAGCCGAAACCGAGTCTCACGTCAGGCTTCAATTGCGCCGGTTCGGTTACCTGGGCTTAGCGAATATCGGGGAAGGCTTGACAAACTTGTGCCTCGTTTGCCGGCCGCGAGATGCGGAGCAATTTCGGCAGGAAGCGACAGAAATGTTCGGCCTCACTTCCGAGCACCGGTGGCAATCGATTACCCCCCTGACAAGGCCGGCAATTCAAGCGCAACATGCAAATCTGTTGTACATCGGCGATGCTGCCCGGGTCGTCGAACCTCTGACCGGTGAAGGGATCTTCTACGCGCTGCAGAGCGGCGCGCTCGCCGCGGAGGCAATTTTAAACGCAAAAACCGATCCATCGGGTCTTGCCGTCCTTTATGCCCGGCGGCACGGACAATTGTATCGCCATCGGCTCTGGGTCAATCAACTCGCCAGGCTCGCAGTTTTGCATCCCAGAATCTCAAACCTGTTCCTCGGACTCCTCAGGCTGAACCCTGCACCCTTGAAGTATTTGACCAGCAAAGTGGTGCGCGATTGAACTGGTAGGCGTGCGATCGGCGGACCGCCCGGCTTGTCGCCTGGAGCAAATCGCTCAACGAACCAGGCTCGAATGCGCGGCCGTCCCGATATCCAAGCAAAAAACAATGCAGCCAAAAAAAGCTCGAACGGAAGCATCGAGCCGTAAGGTACACGTGCGGTCGGGTTAGACAGATTCGTCCAAACCAATGGCAGCGTTTGCAGAAACAGAAACAAACATAGAAACCGATACTCTCCAGGAGCAATTCGAAATGCGATCCAAACACCCCCGATGCTGAACAGAAAAAGCAAAGGGACTCGCTCCATGAAAATTGGAATGCGAAAATAGACATACCGAAACCCATGGATCAAACGGGAAACAATATCCCGCGGGTGGTGGTGCGCTAAGTAATCGCGCCAGGTATAACTGGGGTAGCTTTCCCCAACGTGCCCCGCTTTGTAGGAGTCGACCCACATGTAATTTTCGAGGTACCCGTGATGAAAAGGGTTGCCGAAATAGATTAAACGCGGCACCCAGCTCGGCGCCGAGACAACGAAGAAGATGAGTACTGTGACCAGATAAATTCCCCCCATTTTTATGAACCATCCGAAAAAAGAAGGTCGTGTTTGAACCGCGGTGCAATAGTTCAACAGATCGGCCAGGGCCATGGTGCCCACTGCCGCAGCGGCCATGATCAGACCATTTGGGCGCGTCAGATAATCGAGCCCAAGTAATCCTCCGCAAGCAAACAGCCAGCGGCAATCTTTTCGCTGCATGTACCTCAGGAAAGTAAAGATCGCGCAAATCGTCAGGAACAGATGAAGCGGCTCAGTTAAAAGCCGTGCCGTGATTTCACGGTCAATGAACGGATTCGCCGCTAGCGCCAGCGCACTCAGAATCGCAGCGAGACGGTGTTTAAACAAGGCCAGCGTAGAAGCGTACACCGCGAGGATCGACATTTCGGCAAAAACGATGTTCACGGCGCCTAACGTGAACCGGTTCCCGTTGCCAAGCTTCAGGGCAAGAGCGAGCAAGGCGGGGTAAAGGGGTTGTCGGTGCGGACGTTCCTTGACGTATTGCATGGAGAAGTCGCCGGCTGCAAAATCACGCGCAATTTCTACGTAATGGACCGAGTCGCTCGAGACGAGCCGCTCGCTCGTATCAAGACGACTGACATTCTTTGCCAGCACCAGAAGACAGATTCCAAGATGCACCAGAAGCAGAACCGCAATGAAAAGGTGGGGTTTTTTCTTACTTTTACCCTTCGACCTCCGTTCCTCGTCTCCTCTCATTGGAAAGCTACTACCTGCTGTTCCGAGAGTCGTCCAATGGAGATATGCCAAGGAAATCCGCTTGATTAATTCTCCTGGAGACTGAAAATGCTTCGCGCGACCCGAATGTTGAATGTCTCTGGTCTATTTTGCCGGCGAGCTCTTCTCTTCAAAACACCTGGTGGGAAACGCCGCCTTGGCGGATGCAATCGCGAAGGTCTCCGATCTGGATTTCACGTGCATCCTCCCGCAAACGATCGAGGACCGGGAAGCAAGCGCACACGATATCCGGGATAAGGATATCGTTACCCTGATCGGCTGTGACTTGGCTCTTTTTAACTTTGACGGTCCGGAACTGGATTCGGGAACAGTCACTGAATTTATGTTCGCGAAGTTCGCCGACATCCCTTCGCTCCTTCTGCGAACGGATTTCCGGCGCGCGGGAGATCAAGGCGAGGACCCTTGGAACCTGATGATGAGCTTTTATCCGCGTACCCGGACGCTCTGCTTGAACAGCCTGGAGCTCTACAAGGAGGCCTTGAGCACCGGTATGCCACCTGGGCAGGCGGGACAATGCATGATCGAACAGGTCGCCAGAGCGGCTGCCCAGGAGCTGGATCTGGTGCGGCAAATGCCGCCAATCATTCCACACGAATTGAGCGAATCAGTTTTTCGGTGGCTCTGCAAAATGCCGGGATTTCGTTCCGGTGAGAATTGTGACAAAATAATGGCTGCCTTTGCCCAGAAAAAGGCGGATCGGCTCCTGCCGTGACAGCCGGCGCGTCCAAAACGGCGATTTTTATGGCAAAGAATTCTCAACCTCTCATTGATGAACTCCGGGCCGTCATTGAGAATTCCCGCAACGGACGGCTTTCCCCTGCCGAAGAACAAAAGGGTGCCGCGTTGTTCAGGGATTTAGTCATCGCGGGCGGGAAACCTCTGTCCAGCGCGCTGGAATTCTTAGGTGACCTGCCATGGTTCATTCCGGTAAACGGCGCGATGGAAGCCTGGCCTCAATTGACCCCAGCCAAACGGCGAAGCTTCTTCGCCGCCCTGAAGCCGTTGGCGTCGGAAGCCTCGAGACGAATGCGTCTAAGTATTGCGCGTGGTTTGCACAAGTTGGATCCAGCTTCCGCGTTAAAACTCATTGTGGCCGCACTCCAGAGTTCACGCACGGAAGCCGGCTTGGACCCCAAAGACCGCCAGATCTTTTACAGCGTTTTGATTGGGAAAAACAAACCGTGGTTGTTGCAGCTCGACCTGAAACCGTTGAAGCCGGCCGAAGCAGAACTGGTCGCATTGACGGCCATCGAGTGTGCCATCGGGGCCAATCCTCCGGCTGCAGCAGCTGTAATCCAATGGGCTAAACCCTTTCAGCCGCTGCAAACGATTCCGGAATCTCTCCAGCAGGAATTAGCCAAGATGCTTAAAAAATGGAGCTCGCGCTGGCAGAAGCAACTCGCGCAGGAGAACTTGCCGCCCGCTTTGGGCGAGATTCTGCAGGCCAAATTCGTCAAGTCTGGCGCTGAGCTTGCGGACTCGACGTCTCCGGAGGCAGCTCGTCCGCCGACCGGGCAAGAGCCGGTTCAGCACTCTCAGGAACCCAACCGCCACCCTCCGCACCATCAGCGAACCGGACCTCAGGCGACCGCTCAGAGTGAGAATCGGCACGAGAGGTCTCATCGACAGAGGTCGGAGAAATCGCCTTTGCAGGCCCAAAAGACACGCCCGGAACTTGCCGATCTCCTGAAACAAATTCAGGGTCAATTCGACGAACTTCGAGGAGAACTGCAAACTGCTCGAAACCAGCTTCGTCAAGCGCATCTGCCTGTGAAGCAAGGAGATGCGCGGGGGATCGAGACCAGCAAGGAAGTCGCAAAACTGCGTGAGGAAAACGCGCGTTTGGCGGAAACGGTCAACAGCTTGCGCGAAACTCTGAGCGATTTGGCCAGCGCAAATTTCGATCAAGCAGTCAGCCGAAGGGCCGATTCCGAAGCGCCGGTGACAGATCCGGTCCAACAATTTCGATCTCTTCTCACTCTGAGGATTCGCGAACAGATCGTGAATTTCCATATTTTGAATCCGGAAAACAATGTCGATGGCCTACCCTTGCTGCTGGATAACATCTTACACACGTTGCAGGAAAGCGGCATCGACCTGGAAAACATTGAGACCCCTCCGCCACAAGCCCGCAGGAAATACTGAGAGTTGAACGCTTGGAGCGCGCAGAATCGCCCGAGCCGATCTGGTCTTCACAGGTGAAGGGAAGATTGACTCACAATCGGTGCAGGGAAAAGGCGGCTTACGCGAGGGCCTGGTAGGACAGGTTGACAAAGCGTTGAAATAACCCGTGCTCGTCATGGGGAAGATGCTGGGCGAAACAGAGTGCCACCAGTTTCTCCGCGGGATCAATCCAGCAATACGTGGTTGCCATACCGGTCCAGCCAAACGAACCGATCGTGCCGAGGGTGGCTGCCAATCCGTTATCAATCCGCAGGGCAATCCCAAGACCAAAACCGTAGCCCGCGCCACGATTGGGAACAGCCAGCCCTGGCAG
>JAFAKL010000159.1 GCA_019235445.1 Verrucomicrobiota bacterium
GACATTATATCTTTCTCTCTCAAGATTGCGCAGCACTTCATCGATCAACGTGCGATCTTCAACCACCAGCAGGTGCGCATCAAAAATGCTCGCATCCTTTGCCCCAATCGCTTCGGCAATCCGTTGTTGCATCTCCAGGATCTGCGCCCGGGTGGCAATCAAGGCCGATTCGAACCGGACGATTTCCTTGGCCACTTCTGAGTCTTCAATCTTTTTTTTGGGGGGTTCCTCGTCGTCTGGATGGTGGAGAAAAACAACCCCCCGCGCAATCCCCGGAGCGACCCCGACTCCGTGAAAGATGACTTCCTGACCGCTCATCAGGTCCTACTCCTCATCGAAGCGTTTCTCGATCAGCAGTTCGAGTTCCTGAATGGCTTTTTCGGCGTCAGCTCCTTCCGCCGATAAAATCAGTTTTGTTCCCTGGCCGGCAGCCAGCATCATGAGGCCCATGATGCTCTTGCCATTGACCTGTTCTCCATCTTTTTCGACCCAGATTTCCGCTCGATGTTTGTTGGCCGCGCGAACGAACATAGCCGCCGGACGGGCGTGTAAACCCAGCTTGTTCAAAATTGTCACTTCCTTTTGAACTTTGCCCGAAACTAGTCGCTTACCCAACAAGCCCATTACGTCTCCTTGCTCGTCTGCATTAAATTCAACAATCGTTGATTAAATTCTACCGCGCTGTTCTGACCAAGGCTTTTCAGTTTCTGGTCGAGCGCCCCCACCTCTACCAATCTAGCCAGATCGCGTCCTGTTCGTACTGGAATAGTGAGGTGCGGGATACGAATTCCAAGTATCTCGTAAAATTCTTGCTCAAGTCCGATCCTGTCAACCTCTTCAAGCTCCTGCCAGTCACGAAGCGTCACGACCAGATCGAGCCGCTTTTCGATCCGAATACTACCGACGCCGAAAATAGAGGCGACATTAATTATGCCAAGCCCGCGAACTTCCATGTGATAACGAGTCAGGTCGGGAGCCGTTCCGACGAGTTCGCGTCCATCGAGAACACGAAAGCGCGTAACATCATCGCTGACCAGACTATAGCCACGTTCAATTAACCCCAGCACGCACTCGCTTTTGCCAACACCGCTCGAGCCCCGTACTAACGTTCCGATTCCCATGATATCGACCATGCTGCCGTGCTCGGTGGTGGCCGGGGCAAAGTCCATTTCCAGACCGATCGTCGCAGCGTTGATGAATCGCATGGTGACCATCGGGGTGCGGAAGATGGCAATTTCCAAATGAGCAGCCGCGTCGGCGAGTGCTTGCGGCACGGCCAAGTGTCGGGAGACCACCACGCAAGGGATATTTTGCTGGCAGAGTTGGAGACAACGCGTCTGCTGTTCGGATTCGGGCAAACTTTTCAGGTAGCTTGATTCCGCATTGCCAAAGACCTGGATACGTTTTCCCGCGAAATAGGTAAAAAATCCGGAGAGGGCCAACCCGGGACGATTGATGGTCGGTTCGCGTATTTTTCGCTCAAAGCCGAGGGCCGGTCCCACCAGTTTCAGGTGTAGCGTCTCCGCATGCCGCGTGTAGAATTCGCCGACCGGGATAAAAGGTAGCTTCCCTCGTCTCATTCTCGGTTCAGGGCGATTGGCGTGTCATATTTGGACCACTCTATTTCACACCGTCACTGAGTTTTTGCATTCACCGGCAAGATAGTAGCAAAGTTCTTGGGAGCATCCATTGCAAATTGTGGCGTCAGGCCCACGACGACTCTCCGGGATCGTGGGAGCGATGCAGGCTTGAAAAAAAAGCGGACCGTTAGCCCTTTAGCACGTCCCTGCGCAAAGGAACAGTTTTCGACCTGTCCGCTCGTCCGGCCTCTCTCGTCGGCTGGACCAACAATTTGACCAGACGTTGGAAACCCAGGTCGCTAAATGGAGAAGCCCGCTTGGGACCCTTTTCCGCTCACCTTACTGGAACGTCGGCTCGATCAGACCAAAGTCCCCGTTCGTACGCCGGTAAATAACATTTACTTTCTCCGTTTTGGCGTTCAGGAAGACCAGGAACTGCCTGGAGGACATCTCGATCTGAAGAACAGCTTCATCGATGAACATTGGCTTGACGGGGTATTTCTCGCTTTGGATGACTGTCGGTTCGGAAGAAGTCGTTTCGGGTTCCGGCTCATTCCCGAAGTCGATTTCCGTGCCTTCAGGCTGTTCCTTCTCCTCGACCCACTCCCATCGCAGCACTGTTTCCTCGAGGTGGCGAATGGTGTGCTTGCGCGGTCGGTGCTTGCGCATCAGGCGCGTTTTGTATTTGCGCATCTGGCGAGCGATTTTGTCGACTACCTCATCGATGGAAACGTACATATCATCGCTCTCGGCGCTGGCCTCGAGCGTGATATGGTTGCTACAGTGCAAAATCACCTCCGCCGTGTGCCGGTATTTCTGAACATCCAGAATGATCTGTACCTCGATGATTTTTGGATAATCGAGGTGAAGACAGGCCAGCCTGCGGCGGCAATATTCTTTCATTGCCTCCGTGACGCTGACGTGCCTCCCAGTCACCTGGATCGGTAGATTTGCATTCTGTACCTGCATATTTCCGCGCTTTCTGTTTGGTTGATGTTAGTGATCGCTAAGAGATCCGCTACGGGCCAGACGGGAGCATGAAACGTACCCGCAGAACCAAGAAGGAGACCTCCTGGTTCCGACCATTGAAAACAGATGTCCGGCAACATGGTTCTGGGGTTACATTCGAAAGCGTTCACCCAAATAGAGCTGGCGACTAATCGGGTCGTTGATCAGGAATTCCCGGGTCCCCTGGCTTTCGACTCTGCCGTCGAAGATAAGGTAGGCCCGGTCCACGATCTCCAACGTCTCGCGAACGTTGTGATCGGTGATTAGAATTGCCAAGCCAGATTTTCTCAGGTTTGAAATGTGTTGCTGGATCTCGGAGACCGCGATCGGATCGACGCCACTGAACGGCTCGTCCAGCATCATCAGCTTCGGGTTGGTGACGAGCGATCGTGCGATCGTCAGGCGGCGTTTTTCCCCTCCGCTCAAGGTGAGAGCCTGATTCTTGGAAAGGTTATCGATTCCGAACTGCCGGAGCAGTTCATCACAGCGGCGCCGTCGTTCCTTTTGGGATATTCGGAGCGTCTCCAGGATGGCCAGGATGTTTTGTTCAACGGTCAGTTTTCGGAAGATGGACTCCTCCTGAGGAAGATAGCCCATCCCCATTCGGGCTCTTCGATGCATTGCAAACCCGGTCACGTCACGATCCTGGAAATAGACTCGGCCGCCGTTGGGCCGGACTAAACCCACTATAAGATAAAAGGTGGTGGTTTTGCCAGCTCCATTCGGCCCTAGCAGGCCCACGATTTCACCTTCGTTGACGTGGATATCAATCCCGTTCACCACCGAACGGCCACCGTAAATCTTGACCAGCTTATTGGTACGAAGAATGGGATGCTCGATTCGCCGTTGGGTTTCCAGAACAGCTGACTCGACCTCTAGACTACTGGGCGCTATTCGCATTTGAATTGTTCGTAGCGGTAGTGGTGGTTTTATCCTCGATCAATGTCCTTGTACTGCCGAAGGTTTGCATCCGTCCGTCTTTGTAGAGTACCATTTTCACTCCGGGCGCAATCGCGATATGCGTATTGAGACCCTGAGTCACTTGCGGCCAGCCCGTTAGCGTCATCGTACCATCTTTAGCTTCGTAAAGGGCATTGTCTGCTTTTCCGACCGAGACCGGCGGTTGTTGGGCCTGAGCCGGAGCGGGAGTGGCTGTAGCGGTCTGGCCGGACGGCGTTGATGCACCGGCAGTCTGACTGGGTTGGGTCTGAGTTTTAGGTTGGTTAACGTGGACGATCACGACATGGCCTTGAGCATCGGCTTCATTTAACCCGCCCCCGTCCTGGTCCTTGTTCAGATGGACTGTCAACCGGTCGGCTGTCAGCGTGAATTGCGGGTCCACGACCTTGACGTTACCGACGAAAACTCCAGTGCGAGTCTTAGTGTCGAACTGCGCTTCCTGCGTGGCCGTAATCTCCGTCGGGCCTTTCGGACGCCCATCGTCCGTCCCCCCGAGCAGGTCGTTTGATCGCGTTCCCGCCGCTGAACCGGCAGCCGCCTGCTTCGCTTTTCCAGAAGCGTGTTTGGCTCCAGAGGGTTTTGGCGTCGCCGTGGGTTTCACCGCGGCGCTGGATTTTTGCTGCGCAACACTGCAGAAGGTACCTAAACAGAACAGCGCTCCAAATAAAATGGCGAGTTTCTTCACTGACTTAATTTTGTTGACCCTCGGAGCCTGACTTCGTTTGAAATGCGTTTCGGTTATAAATCACCAGATGGATATTTCCGAATACCGTCCCGTGGCGCGTTTTTGAATTGAATTCTCCGGAATCCGCGGTGAGAAAAAAATCATCTCGCGTGATCCGAACCGGCTCCTTCGTCGTAATGACTTCCGTGTCAAGATTCATGGTCGCTGTTTGCAAATTGATTTTCGCGTCCGGCTTGAACGTCTGCTCATTGTAGGTTTGGATGGTGGCAGTGTGCATTTCGATGTTCTGATCATCCAGGCGCCTGGCAGACTCCATGTCGAATTGCATCTCTATCTTTCCCTCATCATTCCGAACCGGGACGCGCAGCCCTTTCACGTCATGCCCGATGGGAACCGGGAGATCGATTCTGCGACTTTCCCCAGTATTGTCGTCAGCGAACGCCACCGCTGCGGCGCTCCCGCTAAGCCAGACCAAGGCAAGAAGTTTACCGGCTGATTTCATGGATTTGCTGAAGCTTTCCCAGCAAGTCCGAAAGATCCTTGAGCGGGATCTGGTTCGGTCCATCGGAAAGAGCCTGAGCAGGATTATAGTGTGTCTCGATGAAGATGCCATCACAGCCCGCGGCGGCCGCGGCCCGCGCCAGCACTGGCGCCAGCGCACCATCCCCGCCGCTACGATCTCCTGCACTGCTGGGCCGTTGAACGGAATGGGTAGCATCAAAGATAACAGGATAGTCCATTTCCCGGATCCAATACAATGCACGCATATCCGCCACCAGATTGTTGTAGCCAAAACTGACCCCTCTCTCGGTAAAGACGTAAGATGAGCACCCGAAGGTTTCCAGTTTGTCCGCGATATTTCGTACATCCCAAGGCGCAAGGAATTGTCCCTTCTTCACGTTCACCGCTCTCCCCGTTTCCGCGGCGGCCCGAATCAGGTCGGTCTGACGACACAAGAACGCTGGAATTTGCAGCAGATCAACGAATTCGCTGGCCGCACGTGCGTCCTCGGGCGAATGGACGTCCGTGGTGACGGGAACAGCCAGTTGGTCCCCGATCTTGCGGAGCAATCGACAACCTATCTCCAGTCCTGGGCCGCGGCAAGCTCGCACGGATGTTCGATTTGCTTTGTCATAGGAAGCCTTGAAGATCCACTGCGCCCCTAATGGCTCACAAATCCTCTTAAGATCATCCGCAATCGAAAGAAGAAATTTTTCGGACTCGATCACGCAGGGGCCGAGGACAAAGACGGGCCTGGCCCCTCCAATTTCCACGCCACCAATGTCGAAACTTTTCACGATTCAAAGGCTGGGCGGCAAAGCGCTTGGCCCGAAGCCTGAAAACTCGCCGGCCCATGCCATCCAGGGACATCAGGCACCGTAGCTCTTGACGAACTTCTTCTTGCCGTCCGAGTCGGCTTGTTCCGGTTCAGACTGCGGCGGGGGCTTCTGCTCCTCCTGCGGAGGCGCTTCAGACTGAACTGCCGCCTTCTTTGACGGCTCCCGCCGGACCGCCTCCACGAAAGCCAGCTGCAAGTTTGAAATTGCGCCCGCCAGGATTTTCGACTCGTCGGCGTTCAAGTTTCCCTTGGTCTTTTCCTGGATCATCGCAAGTTGATCAATCAGTAGTTGAGCCATGTCCAGGTTCACTTCGGCCTTCCCTGTTTGAGGATGGGGTATTTGGCCCAACATGAAGGCCGCGTTCTGGGCCTGCATCATCACGAACTCAATAAACCTCTGCGTCATCTCGCCCGAAGAAACAGTCGTATTCTGGTATTCTGCCATAACGGATCTCCCATTTCACTCAAGGCCTAACAATCACCGTTATCGCCGGTTTATCCATCAAATATTTCCTGGCCGCTTCATTCACGCAATCGATGGTAAGACTTTCGACCTTCTTCCTGCGGCGGTGAACATAATCGTAGCCTAACCCGTATAACTCGTTCAGTGCGACGCTATGCGCATAGGCATCCATGTTCTGCAGCTGAAAGGCGAGTTGCGACAAGGTCCGTGTTTTTGCCCGCTCAAACTCTTGCGGTTCAAGCCCATGCCGGCAGAGCTGGGCAAGCTCGCTCTCCAGAATGTGGGTCACCTGTTCCACGTTCTCCGGAGCGGTGGCCGCGTGCAGGCTGAAAACTCCCGGAGCTACTCCCAGGAATAATGAGCTCCCGACGGAATACGCTAAACCCAGTTCTTCACGCACTTTAATGAAAAACCTCGAGCTCGAATCACCCGTCGCCTCATCCAGTATTTCAAGACTGATTCGGTCCGGACTATCGATTGTGCAGGCAAGATAACCGATGGCGACGACAGCCTGATGTCTCCCTTCCCACGCCGTCACCACCCGGCTTTTGAAATCACTTTGCACCGAGATACGCGGCTGAGGCAAAGCTTTTTCTTCCGCCAGATTCTGCGGTAATTGTTCGAGCATTTCGAGGATACGACCCGCCTCGAAATCGCCGCAAAAGCCGAACACGGCGTTCGGCCAGACGAAACAAGTCCGATGTTTATGGAGCAGATCCGCTTGCCCAAGCTGGTGCACCGTCTCCTCGCTACCGAGTGGATTCAAACCATAAGGGTGGTTTCCATAAATCTCGGCTCTCAACAAATTCCGCGCCACGAGCTGCGGCTGCGCTTTCTCCGCTCCGATGGCGGCGATTTGACTTTCCCGTTCGCGTTCCGTGGGCTCGTCCGGGAAAACGGGATGAATCGCGACATCCAGTAATACCGCAAATGCATCGCGGAAATCATCGCTCAACGAACTGACCGCAGCCCGTAACGTGCTATAACCGGATTCAACCAAGAGCATTCCGCCCATTCTCTCGATCTGCTCTGCAATTTGCTCGCCCGACCTGACCTTTGTTCCCTTAGGCATAGCCTGGGAGAGCAACCGGTGGATCCCATTGTCAGCGACCGTCTCGTACAGTGATCCGCCTCGAAACACCGCTGAAGCGTAGATCATCGGAAGGCGTGGATCCGGGATCAGAACGACTTTTGTCCCGTTCCGCAGAGTATGAATCCGGGGATTTTCAGTTTTCCGTTTCCGGATCAAAACTCTTTTGGACCCGTTCTCAGGGCGAAGTACCGCCACAGTAAGATTGGAATCTGTGATATAACTGGAGACAACCCGTTCGACATCTGCCGGGCTTATCGTCTGCAACCGCTCCAGGTAACGATGGCTGAAATCGAGGTTTCTGGCATAAAGCCAGTTCAAACCGAGATCCGACGCCACGCCTTTCACGGTCTGAAACTGCTCGATGGAATTCACGGTGATGACCCGCTTCGCCTTATTTACTTCCTCTTCTGAAAAGCGGCGTTGCCCTCGATCGGCGACGCATTCCACAATTCGATTCGGAACCATGTCTGCAACCTCCTTGGCGCATTGACCGGAAACAGTTAGCAGACCCGGAAAACTGGGGGTGTACGCATACGCTCCGACCCCATATACCAAGCCCTCCTTCTCGCGTAATTGTTGATACAAACGCGAACTCGTCCCTCCTCCCAGAACTACCGAAGCCGCGTCCACAGCCGCCATGTCGTCATGCGAAACGCCGGGCACGTGCCAGCCCAGATTAAAGTAGGCAAGTTCCGCCTTAAAGCTTTGTAAGATCTCTCGCCGACCCAACTGGCGAGGTTCTTCGGGCAGAATGACCGGCTCTAACGGTCCGCGTTTGGCAAAGCCAAGCAGTTCTTCCGCGTCAGCCCGTACACGATCCAGTTCAACATCCCCCGCGATCACCAGAAATATATTGTTCGGGAGATATCGACGCCGATAATAGCGAAGAACATCAGCGTGAGTCAGTTGGTCAAAAACTCCCCGGATTCCAATCACCGGGTAGCGGCAAGGGTGCACCTGAAAAGCAGTTCCGAAAATCAGATAGCTTAAGACACGATCTGGATCATCCAGGCCCATCTCGAATTCGCGCCGGATAATATCCATCTCCCTTTCGAGAGGTTCAGGTTCGACAAGCGAGCGAAACAACATATCGCCCAGAATATCGATGGATTGCCTGACCGCTGCGGCCGGAGAATCCACCCAATAAACTGTGCGATCGAACGAGGTGTAAGCGTTGATGTATCCGCCGATGCTGTGAATCTCGTCGCTGATCTGCTTTGAAGTGCGGTGTTCGGTCCCGTTGAAAAGCACGTGCTCCAGCAGATGGCTGAGTCCGGCGCCGATCCACTCCCCCTCATGGATGCTGCCGGTTTGGCACCAGGCCTGAATACTGACCACCGGCGCCGAATGTTGTTCAGCAACGATGACCGTCAAACCATTCGAGAGCTCAAAAACTGCAGGATGAACCTCCGGAATCCCCATTTGAATTCCAGGTTCAAGAGTTTGCCGGATTTGAACGACGAGGTTCAAACGGCGCCCCAAAGGCGGAGTGGAAGTCCAAAGCGTGATCGAAATCTTCGACCAAATCCGATTCCGTCTTGCCGAAAACACCCGACTCGATCAGATTAAACACCATCTGGCCAACGTCAGAAGAAGCCCGTACACCCCAGTATTCCAGGACGGTCATGACCATCGGCCCGAATTCTTTCAATGCGAGTTGGCGGAATCCATCGAGCAACTCGCCGGCATTGACATGGGATCCGGCTTCAGTCTTGCCGCGTTTTTTTTGTTTGATCGTGAATTCGAGCGCCTCCTTGAGGAAGATGTAAGCTTCCTTCCCATAGCGCGGGTCCCTTTGAATAATTTGTTCGACAACTTCGTTAAAAGATCTCTGCATTTTTTTACCTGGACTCGACCTGCTGTTGCTGGACGATGTTTTCCCGGACGTGTTTCACGACCGCTCCAACCAGCAGCGCCAAACCGAGCCCGACCACCAGCAACTGCTCGCCCCTGGTCAACCTGAACATTCAGAATTATAGGCCATCGAATCGCTTTGTCATCCACCTGCTATTTCGGGGACGAGACCCTCGCCGGACGCGGTTCTCAACTCTCCTTGGATGCTGCTGTTCCGGAAGATCCGGTTGCTTTCTCCGCGCCCCCCTTCGCGCCGTCACTCTTGGGTGCCTCGCTCTTCACTCCGTCCCCGGTCGACGGTGAACCGCCTTCTTTTGGCTTATCGGCTCCGCCCTTGGCCTCCCCTTTCGATGACTCACCTTCTTTTTTGGCGCTCTCCTTGTAATCGGAGCTTCGATAATCGGTGGTGTAAAAGCCGGACCCTTTGAAAATGAGTCCTGCCCCTGTCCCAATCAGCCGTTTCACTTTCCCATGGCCCCAAACTTCTTGCCGGCACAAATTCTGCGGGCAAACCACCAGGGGCTCGTCCTTCATGGATTGGAAAGTTTCAAATGTCCGATTGCACTTTTCGCACTTATATTCGTATGTGGGCATACGTGATGCTCACGATATAGCAGAGGCTGACGTCTCCGGCAAATGATGCGTTTGTTCTCCGTCTTGCGCAATCGCCATCAAGGACACTTGACGATTCCTGGAATCGAGTTTATTCGAGCTGATTTCCGGTCTATGAGTATGCGATGGTTTCCCATAATTCTGGCAATTTGGTTCATGGCCGGATGCGGCGAAAGTGAAAAATCACGCCTCGCAAATCCAAACGCCGCTTACATACCCGCCACGGGCGATTTGGAAGCGAACACTCCCCAACCGAGCTCTGATTATGACCCGATCTCCTATTGGGACGGAGAGGGAGTGCAGGGACAGCCCTCGGTCAAGATCTATCTGAAAGAGCAACGAGCCTATTTTTATAAAGCCGACGTGCTCGTGGGCGAGTCTCAGGTGTCTGCTGGGAGGGAAGGCCACAACACCCCGGTTGGCAAATACAAGATCATTCAGAAAGATAAGGATCACGCCTCGAGCCTGTACGGCGATTACGTCGATGCTACCGGCAACATCGTACAGAAGGACGTGGAGGCAGGCAAAGATCCCAAGCCTGCGGGAGCCATTTTCAAAGGAGCTCCGATGCCGTTTTTCATGCGCATCACCGGAGGTGTCGGGATGCACGAAGGATATTTGCCCGGGTACCCTGCATCCCACGGGTGCATCCGGATGCCTGGGAAAATGGCGCAGATTTTCTTCAACAACGTTGAGCTCGGTACGCCTGTTGAGGTCGTAGACTAATCGTCCTTGTCCTCGAGGGTTGAAATCACCGGGGCCCTTGGTCCACCGTTGTTCCTGGGTTTTGTCACGCGAGCTTGCATCGATCAAGAATCGACGACGAGGATGATTGAAGAGAGGGAGGCCATTCGCTCTACGGCCACCTCACCGGTTCCGCCGCCGGATCCAGTGATAGAATAACAAGAGAATTATCGCGCCAATGAGCGAAGGAATGAACCCCACAGGCCGCAGAGTGCCCGGATGTCCGTGGGTCAAGCCAAGCAGTCTTCCGAGATAGAATGCAATGAACGAGCCGGCGACACCGATGGCCATAGTAACGAGACAGCCGCCAGGCTCTTCTCCCCGAACGATCAATTTCGCGATCGCGCCGACGATTAATCCAATTATCAGTGTGCCAAGCAGGCTGAACATAATTTGCTCTATCCTTTCGTGCCTTCATTTAAACGTTTGCACTAAGATTCGCAAGCTTGTGTCAAGAGCGCTTCCCTGGGGCTTCGCAAAGCTGGGCGCCAGGCTTCTGTAATGGGTTCGCGCTTCCCGCGACTTGAAGAGTTCGTGCCAGAAACCCCAAACGCACTCGGCACGGATGGATTCCGGCCAACCCCACCCAGAATGCATCGGCACTGGAAGCGCCGAAGCAAACATAGAAGCCCGGGGAGAAAAGTGGAACCGTCCCGGAGGGACGGTTGATCTGCTCACTAGTCCCAGAGATATTTTTCGTCGAACTTTACGTCGTGCGCTTTTTTAGAAACGCCAGATATTCCTCTTGAAAAGTTCGAGTCCGATGATGGTCGATGTAGAAGCAGATGAACATGGTCAGCGACTCCGCCAATGCACTTAGGATGAATTCCGTTTTGCTTTGCCATGCCACCGAGGCCGAGGAAAGGAGCATGACACATTTGCAGGAAGCCTTGATTGCAGGAAGCCTTGATCAGCCGTCCCTACGGGACTAGACGCATCTTTTTTCTTTTCCTGGCACTTCGTGCCAGGCTACCCTCGTTTTAATCCCTCCGGG
>JAFAKL010000219.1 GCA_019235445.1 Verrucomicrobiota bacterium
CGCCTTCGCAGACTACGGCGCGCCTCGACAGCCATAATAAGAACTGCCTGACGGGCGGTCGCGACGTAGGCCTTGGGGCGTCGGGCTACTTTCGTGCGGTCCCTACGGGACAGGCTGACGCTCTTTCGCTGTAGGATTTTTGCTTAAGATGTTCCCCCACGAAATTGTCCCCTGGTCCAATGGAGGCAGAGCCGGCACTAAGCCTCACCCAGTTCTACGCTGCCTTTGCTGAGGGCATCCCGTTCCACGCGCTGACGGCCTGATCAGGGAAAAACGTTCCCATTCATTGTACCTGGTGCTCATTGACCAGGATTACTCTTGGCTGTTTCGAGACCTCATCGAAGACGAGAAAACTTTCCACCTTGCCAGTTTTGCGTTTGGCACCGTTCGAGACTTCAAAGGTATAGTGGACAACTACGCTGCCAACATCGCTGCCGGGATCATACTGCGTGCGCACGATACGCGAAATCTCGTAGCGCCTGGACGGCCATCTTTTTCGCAGATGCGAGAGGTCGGCGCGAATCTGATCAGCGCTTTTGGCGCCTTCATCATAATAATCCACTACATGCTCGGCATAGAGCGTCATTTCCCGATCGAGAGAGGGAGAACTGCCCGAAAGGACATATTCTGTAGCAGCTGCGCGAAGGATGCGATCGGCCGCTTGGTTCGGATTAGCTTGAGCCCCGTTCGGTGGCGCCTGATCAGTCCGGGAAGGTTCCGTGGAGTTATCGGTTCCAACGGAGGGTCGAGGTTTGTCCAGGTCGGACTCTGACTTCGCCCTGGCGATAGGGTCGGGAGTTGAGTCTCCTGCAGACACGGGACCTGCCTTCAGGCCCGCGGCGATTATTGCCATCAAAGCTCGCACCAGGACCGAGCACGTTCTCGGCCGTGAGGGCCAGGACGGTTTCTTACCCTCCATAGTCAGGGTGAAATCCCTTGTTCGCGAACGGAAGATGGATTTCATTGGCTCGCATGTTCGCTACCAGCCTCCCCCACTGGTCGTATCCCTTTGAGCCTTCATCGTTCTCATTCGTCGTCGTTCGGGTCTTTTAAACGCGCTGAGAAACAGTTCGCGCTGGAAATCTGAAGTGACGTAGAAACCTCTGCGTCACTTTTCCTACCCGGAACGTCCCAAAATCGAAGGAAGAGAACGACGACGACGACGAGATTCATGGGCTCCACACCATCGGGAATAAACATCGTCGTAGGGCGGTATCTTTTATCGTAGGGTAGCCGACGGCCATGAATGACGAGCAAAATCGCGCCCGTTTCCAGGACCTGCTGCTGCCACTGATGGGCGATGCATACAATCTGGCGCGCTGGCTGATGAAAAACCAAGAAGATGCGGAGGACATGGTCCAGGAGTCCTACCTGCGGGCCTTCCGTTTTTTCTCCAGCTTCCACGAAGGAAAGAACATTCGCGGCTGGTTCCTGCGGATCGTGCGCAACACCTGCTACGACGGACTCAGCGCGCGGAAGGTAAACCAGAAGCAGGTGCCCTTGGATTCGGAGGCCAATGAGATTGCGGACACGTCGCCCCTTCCTCCGGCCAGCCTTTCAAAAAAGGCGACGGCGGAAGCAGTGCGGGAGGCCATCGCAGCATTGCCGATCGATTTTCGCGAAGTGGTGGTTCTCCGGGAACTGGAGGGTTTATCGTACAAGGAAATTGCCGAGGTGAGCGGCGTTCCGATCGGTACGGTGATGTCGCGTCTTGCGCGTGGTCGGCACCAGCTCTATCTCATCTTGGCGGATCAAAAGGTGCACGACCAGCTATGAAATGCGAAGAATGCCACGAATACATCGATGCCTATATCGACAACGAGCTGGACGTCTCCGCAACGATTCTTGTCGAACAGCACTTGCGCGAGTGCGGCAAATGCCGGCAACTGCTTGAGGCCCGGAAAATGGTGGTGACTTTGCTTAGCGACCCCCAGGTTAGATTTGAACTCCCCGATTCTCTGCCTGGGAAGGTGCGATCGGTGCTTCCTTCGGCGAGACCCAGACTGAGGCAACGATCCGGGAGCAGGTTTGTCGTTCCACGGTTCTTTGTTCCGTTCGCCTTGGCAGCAGCAATCGCTGTCATCCTGGGCCTGGTTCTGATGAATCAGAGAGGAATTTTTAATCGCTCGAACAGCGATTTGCTCGCACAGGAAGCGATTTCCAGTCACGTCCGCTCGTTGCTGGCCGCTCATCTGCTCGATGTCCCGTCGACCGACCAGCATACGGTCAAACCCTGGTTCGATGGTAAGCTTAAATTCTCGCCGCCGGTGCAGGATTTTGCGAACGAAGGCTTTCGCTTGATCGGTGGTCGTTTGGATT
Source organism: Verrucomicrobiota bacterium (assembly GCA_019235445.1). Taxonomy (GTDB): domain Bacteria; phylum Verrucomicrobiota; class Verrucomicrobiia; order Chthoniobacterales; family JAFAMB01; genus JAFAMB01. The sequence continues at coordinate 2,320 of JAFAKL010000219.1, forward strand.
TTTTGAATGGTCTGGATGTAGCTGCACTGGTCTACCAACGCCGTAAACATGTCATTAACTTGTTCATTTGGCCGTCAGAATCCCTGCAAAACACGGCTGCAAAAACTTTTACCAAGGATGGCTATAATGTTGTGTACTGGAATCGTGATGGATTCGAATTCTGGGCCGTTTCCGACGTGAACGGAGTGGAGCTGAACACTTTTGCTGATCTTGAAATGCAGAAGTCGTAGGGAGCACATCAACGGTCCCT
>JAFAKL010000264.1 GCA_019235445.1 Verrucomicrobiota bacterium
CTAAAGCCGGGCTTAGTTTTCCTGGAGTTGGCCAGGCGCTTGGATCGAGAAGGTTATGGATTGAAACGGAACTTCAACTTGCCGCGTTTGGCCGCCAATTTCGCTTTCCGGCGAACCTTCTGAGAAGGCGTTTCGAAAGCGCGCAAACGACGAACCTCTTCCATAATGCCCTCTGCGTCGAGCTTGTTTTTCAGCCTTTTAAGCGCTCTGTCGATAGGCTCACCTTTTCTCACGATAACTTCGGGCATAAAAATCGTCTTCTTCCGGATGCTTTGTTCCTTAGAGGGGTAAATAGTAGCCGGGGTTTTTGGGAGCGTCAATCGATCAAGCGAAAATCCTTGGCAAGAGTCGACAGGACACTAGAACGTGCCGAAAGAAGCTTGCGTTTTCGACTTAGCACGGCATGTGTATTGGCTCCAATAACATCATGAACAAGGCCGTCCTTCTCGGTTTCGGTTGTCTCGGGGTAATTATTCTGGGGTTTATCCTGTTTGGGTCGGCGATCGCGGGCGGATACAACGGGCTGGTCAGGTCCTCGACGGCGGTGGATGCAGCTTGGGCACAGGTTCAGACGCAATATCAGCGTCGAGCGGATCTGATTCCCAATTTGGTCCGGACGGTCGAGGGCGCAGCCAATTTCGAGAAGTCTACCTTGACCGACGTCATCAACGCCCGGGCCAACGCCACCAAGGTCACGATTGATCCCTCGAAGGCTCCAACCGACCCGGAGCAACTTAAACAATACGAGCAGGCGCAAAACGCTCTGTCCGGCACTTTGGGCCGCCTCCTGGCGGTGAGTGAGAATTACCCTCAGCTGAGGGCGAACAATAACTTTCGCGACCTGCAGGCTCAGATCGAAGGCACGGAAAACCGGATTGCGGTCGCGCGCCGTGATTTCAATAACGCCGCGCAAGCGTATAATGCGCAAGTGCGCTCGTTTCCGACGGTGATTTATGCCGGTTGGTTCGGGTTCCAGCCCAAGCCCTATTTCCAGAGCTCGGCGGGAGCGGAGGCGGCTCCGAGCGTTAGTTTCCCGTCCTTCAGCCCCAGCCCCAGTCCGAAATGAGTGGTTGCGCTGGCGCGGCAGGCACAACGAGCTTAGCATCCTTACGGCTGCCGGCGGTGATCGCGTACTGATCCCGAGGCGCCCATGTGCAGGTTGCATGGGTTTCGTAAATGAAGAAACTGATCCCTCAATTCTCAATCCATGTTTCTCTCTTTGCCGCTCTTGGGCTGTTGATCCTTCAGGCGATGGCTGTGGAGGTCCCGGCCAAGCCTGAGCAATATTTCAATGATTATGCTTCCCTGATCAATCCACGGACAGCTCAACAGCTCAACCAGCAGCTGCAGGACTTTGAACGGCAGACTTCGAACCAGATCCTGGTCGTCATTTACCCCAGTTTGCCCGCGGAAACCCCAATTGAGGATTTCGCCGAGGACGCATTCCGCGCGTGGAAACCCGGACAGAAGGGCCGGGATAACGGCGCCATCCTCTTTGTGTTTGTCAAAGACAGGAAAATGCGAATTCAGACCGGGTACGGTCTGGAGGGCGCACTTCCGGATGCGATCTGCAAACGGATTATCTCCGACGAGATGGCGCCGCGTTTCAGGGAAGGCGACTTCGACGGCGGCGTGACCGCGGCGGTGAACGCCATGATCGCGGCCACTCGGGGGGAATATAAAGGGACAGGCCGAACGGTTGCCGAGGCGCGTGCCCAGGCAAACAAGGGCCAGGAGGGCACGGTAAATCTGGTTATCTTTCTTGTGGTGCTCGGCCTCATCGCGCTGTCGTGGTTGCGCGCTGCTCGCCGTGGAACCGTCTACTCGAGTTCAGGAACACGGGGATCGGGGGGAATCTGGTGGTTCGGTGGAGGCGGAGGAGGCGGCTTTTCCGGTGGCGGTAGCGGTGGGGGCGGGGACAGCGGCTATTCCGGCGGCGGAGGCGACAGTGGCGGGGGTGGCGCGAGCGGTGGCTGGTGACCCGAATCCAGATTTCCCATGAAACCGCATCATTTTCTCAAGGCTGTCGACCACGACAGAATAGTGTCGGCCATTGCTTCCGCCGAAAGACGAACCAGCGGTGATATCCGCGTCTTCATCAGCCGCCGAAAAACGACCGACGCGCTCCTGGCGGCGGGCCTTTGCTTCACCAGACTGAAAATGAGTCGGACGCCGTTGCGGAACGCGGTGCTGATTTTCGTCGCTCCGGTGTCGCATCAATTCGCTGTCGTCGGGGACATTGGTGTGCACGCCAGGTGCGGCGCCGATTTCTGGCGTGAAGTGGTTGAGGGAATGGAGCCGAGACTGAAACGTGGTGATTTCACTGAAGCGCTGGTGCACGGTGTGGAAAAAGTCGGCGCGCTGCTTGCCGCGCATTTTCCGCCGAATGCGGACGGGAAGAAGAACTTGCCCGATGCAGTGATGGAGGAATGATTGGGGCAGGAGATAGAATTCAGGATTCAGAATTCAGCTCACCTGCGGCGAACGTCGCCAGCTGAGTGCGAATGCAGACTTCCTGACCTCCTTATCTCCTGCTCCTGACCTCCTGCCCCCATGCCTACGATCAGGATTTTGACGGCTGTTCCGATTTGTGATGGACATGATAGTGCCATCAACACGATCAACCTGGAATTCGTCCGCCACGGCATTGAAGTGGTCTATCTCGGGTACAATCGTTCGGCGAGGGACATTGTGCGGGCTGCCGTTCAAGAAGATGTGGTTGCTATCGGCGTCTCTTCTTACAATGGCGGGCACGTCGAGTTTTTCGAGGAAGTCCTCGACCGTTTAGACCAACTGCGCCTCAAACCCATGATCAGGCTTTTTGGTGGGGGCGGTGGAACGATCACCCGGGATGATGCCAGGATCATGTCTGCACGCGGTGTACACCGGATCTTCTTCGCCGGAACGCCGCTCGCGGAGACGCTAGCTTACCTGAGGGCAACATACAGCGACGTCGTTCAGCCACCCTACGCGCCCTCGTTCATGGGCACGGATCAAATGCTTTCACGCGAATTGACGCTCGCAGAACGCGACTCCGCCGGCGAGAAGACCGCACCTGAACAGGTCCCGATGGGCAGCAAGCCTGGCCGCAAAGCCAAGGTGATTGGAGTGACCGGCCCGGGCGGCGCCGGAAAAACGACCTTGATCGACGAATTGACCTATCGGTTTCTGCGCTCCCGGCCGGCAGATCAACGCGTGGCAATCCTTTCTCACGATCCCAGCATGGTCGGGTCAGGAGCGCTGCTCGGTGACCGGGCAACGATAATCTATTCCCAGGACGACCGCGTCTTCATGAGGAGTCTGGCGACGCGAGGTCAAGCCGGAGGGCTTAGTCCCTCCACACGCCGATGCTTGGAAATCCTCCGGCGGAGCGAGCAGTTTCAGATCATACTGGTGGAGACAATCGGCACCGGTCAGGAGGCCATTCCATTTGGAATGGAAGGTCTCCCCGTTGATCATGCGGTCCTGGTTATGCCGCCGGATTACGGCAGCCGGCTTCAATTGCAGAAAATCGCGATGATCGATTCGGCGGACGCGATCGTGGTCAACAAGTCGGATTCGCAAGGTTCCAGAACTGCATTCGCCGAAATCGAAGACAGAATGCGCTTTAATCAAAACAGCCAAATGTTACTCCGCACCCAGGCTAACCGCCACCGTGACCCAGGGGTAGACCAGCTCTTCCAAAAAATCTTTGGAGGGGGCTAATTCCATTCTTATTCAGAATTCAGAATTCAGGAGTCAGAAGTATTGTGTCGCTGTCAGACCGTACGCGCACGTCAGTCGAGAACGAGTACGACGACCACGACGAAGGACGAAACGATCGGAAGCAGAAGAATATCAAGGGGGAGACCGTGACAGTGAGCGCGGGATTGGAGGATTGTCTCACCGCTTGAACTTGGTTGGACTCGCATTGAGAATAGCAGAATTGCAGAAGGGTGGTCCGCTCAGGAATTTTGCAACTCCTGAATTCTGACTGCTGACTCCTGAATCCTTTCCCAAAAAACATGTCCTCCCTCTCACAAGTCATTGTTGCCGTCGAAAAACATCGGCGTTCCGGTTCCGAACAAGTGCAAAGGGCGCGAACCGATCACGAGTTTGCCGAACGGGTGCTGCAAAGATGGCAAGAGGCCAAGCAGAAGATTGGTGCCGCAATGACGCCAACGGGACTACGTCTGCCACGTCTGGCCTTACCAGATCTGGATGAGGTCGGGGAAATTGCGCGTTTCTTGTGGGACGAAGGATTGCCCGGGGAATTTCCTTTCCTGACGAGTGCTTATGCAGAGCAATATCTGGATCCTGCCTCAGGGGAACCGACACCACATGTTGGAAACGGTGAAAAGACCGGGAGCGAAGAACCGACCCGGTTGTTTGCCGGCTTCGGTCTGGCCGAGGACACGAACGCTCGATTCCATTATTTGTCCCGCAACCAACGTAGCCAACGATTGAGCACTGCGTTCGACGGTCCTACCCTTTACGGAGTCGGCGCGGGTGCTGAGGGAGTTTTCGGCAAGATCGGGGAGGGGGGAGTAGCAATTGATACCGTCGAGGATATGGAGCGGCTATATGCCGGGTTCGCTCTTGACCAGCCCGACGTTTCGGTTTCCATGACGATCTCAGGTCCGGCTCCGATACTTTTGGCCATGTACGTTGCGGCAGCGAAACATCGATTCGGACCAGATGTCAGCGTCAAGTTGCGCGGCACAATCCAAGCCGACGTTCTGAAAGAGGTTCAAGCGCAGAACGAGTTGATTTTCCCAATCGAACCATCGCTCCGTTTCCTGGCCGACATGGTTGACTATTGTTCGCAACAGATGCCGAGGTGGTATCCGATCTCGATCAGTGGGTACCACATCGCAGAAGCCGGCGCGACACCGGTTCAGCAGGCTGCTTATACCCTTTCGAACGGTTTCGCCTATGTAGACTATTTTCTAAATCGCGGCATGGACGTGAGCGTTTTCGGGCCGCGGCTCTCATTCTTTCTGGATTGCGGGCTGGATATTGAATATGTCGCGCTCTCGCGCATTTGCCGGAAGATCTGGGCGATTGGGATGCGGGACGCTTTTGGTGCAGATAAACGATCCCAGATCCTGAAACTTCACACCCAGACGAGCGGTCGGTCGCTGATCGCAGCGGACTGGCCAAACAACCTGACGCGAACGGCGTTGGAGCTGATGCTGGCTTGCATGAACGGGACGAATTCCTGCCACAGCAATTCGGCGGATGAGCCATTTACTACGCCGAGCGAGGAGTACGCCCGGTACGCAGCTCATGCGCAGGCGATTTTGCTCGAAGAGAGCGGCTTGTTTAAACACATGATGAACACGCTCCAGGGATCGCCCGGAATGAAGGCAGTCGGTAATGCGGTAGAAAAAGCGATCCTGGAAGAATTCCGTGCCATCGAGCAACAGGGTGGAGTCGTGGGCGCGGTCGAGCGGCGTTATCAGCGAAGCCAGATTCAGGCAGCCGCACATCAGTTGGAACGCCAGATCTACGGCGGGATCCGTCCGGTGATCGGGTTGAACCGCTACCACGATCCGGACGCAAACTGGCCTGAGGTCCAGATGATCCGAACGCCGAAGGAAAAAAAGCAACTACAGCAGGATCGGTTACAGGATTTTGAGAAGCGTCATGCCGGAGAACACTTGCAAAGCCTCGATCGCCTTTCACGAGTGGTCGAGCAAGGAGGCAACGTTTTCGGAGAGCTCACCGACACGGTAGAACATTGTTCCCTGGGTCAGATTACGAAGCGGTTGTGCGAGGTGGTTGGAAAGTTTCGGCCCATGGTCTGAGGAAGAACCCTACGGGCTTGGTACACTAGGCGTGGGTGTAACGGCGAGGCCGCAGACTGGAAACACTTCTCAATGAGTGCGGTTTCCCAGGCAAAGCGTGGACGCCTTGCTTACGGAGAGTGTAACCGGAATGAGGGTCGTGCGTCTGCACTTAGTAAGCGTATGAAAAAGTTTTTGATAGTGTTAACAATGATGTTTAGCGTTGCTCTGATAGCTCAACCTGAGGCGCAAGCGGGCGTCATTGTGCGGTTTGGTCTGCCAATACCGGTTCCTGTTCCGTATTTTTACGGTCCAGCCTGTTATCCTCCGGGCTATTATTATGGCCCTCACGGCTACGCATATTACACGCGACCCTACTGGCACTCCCGTTATTGGAATCACGGATACTGGCATTATCGCTAACCGCTAACCCGAGAACATCCTGCAGTTGGGAGGTGCCGTGACGCATTTATCCCGGAGGGATTAAAACGAGGGTAGCCTGACACGAAGTGGCTGGAAAAAGAAAAAAGACGCGTCTAGTCCCGTAGGGACGGTTGCTCAAGGTTTTCCTCCAAATGTGTCATTCTCTGGGACTAGTGAGCAGATCAACCGTCCTCCGGGACCGGTCCACTTTTCTCTTGTTTCGAGGCACTTCGTGCCAAGCTACTTTCGTTTGGATCTACATTACTCACTCCGTCACGTCCGCGTTTTTAATTAGGGCTATGCACCCCCCTGGATGCGTTTTCAGGTAAGCGGCCAAGGGCCTCGTCCAGTGAGGCCCAGTCGAGCCTCTGCGCGATCATTCCGTAAATGGTGTTGAGAAGAACGTTGCGATGGCGGCAGTAGTTATTCAGTCGGACGAGGGTATGTCCTGTCTCGATTTTGACGTCATAAGACGATCGACCACTCACGATGGTGGTAAAACCCCGTGATAAAGCCAAATCAATCGCGGCTTCCCATAAGCGGAAAAAAAGCATCCACTCTTTGGGCCGGCTGTAATCCATGCCGATGAACAAACTGACTAGCCGCTCACCCATATCGAAGCAGAGCTTGAATGCCACGAGCTCGCTCGTGACCTTTTCCCGGAGGAGGATAAAAAGCGTGGCCTGCTTTTCAGCAAAGACTTCAAAAAATTTGCGGCTAAGTCGCTCAAATTTCGAAGGCGACTTTTCATAGGTTTGCCAGAACAAGGCGAAAATATCGTCCAGCGTCTTTGCATCCGGCCGCTGGACGATTTCCACGTTAAGGGCAACTCGCTCTCTACTGCGCCTCAGTTTTCTTTTCAGGTTCTGCCGCCTCGATCCCGTCATGGCCGCGAAGTAGTCCTCTTTGCGGCGGGACTGCAATTCGACCATCGTGTTTGGAAGACTGACTACGCGAAAAAGCCTCCGCTGATGAGAAAGCCAGTCCATCTCGGCGGACGAACTCTCAGGAAAATCTTTCCAAATGATCAGTGAAGCACGAAGCTGGCCGGCTTTCGCTTCCAGCGCAATTTGAAGAGCAAGCAAAGCAGCGGGCCGATTCACATGCGAAAGAAGGGCGACTCTGCTCTCATCCAGGATGGGAGAGCCGACGAATAAGGTTCGCTGACGTAGGACGGATGGTCCGATCTTTCCAATGAGCTCCAGGATCCGCAAGAATTCCTGCGGCGCAACTTGTTCGACGGGCATGTCCATCACGAAAACCGGTACTATTCCCACCGGACTACCGAGATGTTTAATCAATCCATAAAAAAAGGTGAACTGGTCGTCGATGCCGGATTGTTCGACTGCTTCATACCACCAGCGTCCCTCTCCTGGAGCGCGAAAGCAGACCTCCCACAGGTCGTCTGGGATCTGAGAGGCCTTCTCCAGAAACTCAATTTTGTAAGGTTGCACTTTCATGTGCGCGCTGCTACCAAGCCGACGCCGATAAAGATTAAACACACGCCTATCCAGCGCCTTCGAGTCACCTTTTCACGAAGGAAACAACGGGACATGAAGGTAACGGAAATCAGGTTGAGGCTGCCGATCGCATACGCGGCGCCGACATTAAGAAACAATAAAGCTTCAGAATAAATCATTTTTTCGATCAACAGAATCACCACCCCAAAAAAAATCCAAAGATACCAATGAACGGCTCCCAGAACAGATTTTTTCAAAAACACCTGAGCGATCCCTTCCAGCAGCGCCCAGATAACCACGAGGAGTATACCGATCCCGTTTTGGCCGATCATCTTTCACCTTCGTTCGATGCAGTCACGTGCTCCGTTTGACTGATGAACCAGACACCGGCCAGCACCAAGATGATACCTGCGATTTGAATCAGATCGGTCGCTTCCTTCAAATAGAGAACAGATAAGCAAAAGACTGAAACATAACTTAGCGACGTGACAGGTTGAGCATAACTCAAATCTGCGTTGCTGAGGACGATCAACCAATTGAAAAATTGGCATGCCATCAACAATAGGACGGATATGGCAAGAGGGCTACGCAAAAGCGCCTGCACGTTGAGCCAAGGCGATCCATTGTTAGGTAGAGACACGATCGCAGATTTCCAAATAAGTTGCACAGCGGTATCGATCAGAATTGCCAGGAGCAACCCCGCCATCAGCCTGGTGGGAAACTTTTTCCTTACGCTCATGTAATGATTTCCAATCAATTTGCGGGTTTTTGGACAACATCAAGAATATTCAGCGTGGTCACCTTCCGACGCCACTATACCGCAGGTGGCCTCGGTTGAAGTTTGCTGGACGGCGATCGAACGCCAACCCAATTCCTGGAACGCCGAAACGCCGACACGCGTATCTCGTTACTGCGCGCTGAGGCCAAATTTCTGCAAACGACGATAGAAGGCGCTTCGACTGAGTCCCAGATCCTTGGCAGCGAGAAGGGCATTCCCGTTGTGCCTGGCAAGGGCCCGATTGATCAGGAAAAGTTCAGCCGCTTCAAGTTTCATTTCTTCAAGCACCGGCGTTTTAGCAGGGGTCCCACGAATCCCGAGGTCCGATGCCTGGATCATCGCGGAACGTGTCAGCAAAACGGCACGTTCGATCACATGGCGCAACTCGCGCACGTTTCCCGGCCAGCCATACGCCTTCAGCGCGTTAATCGCTTCCGGATGAAACCCGTCGATCTGTTTGCGGTAGCGCTGCCTCAATTCCGTCAAAAATTCCCCGGCCAGAAACGGGATGTCCTCACTGCGTTCTCTGAGGGGCGGCAAATGAATTTGAATGGTGTTCAGCCGAAAGAAAAGATCTTCGCGGAATTTGCCGGCCTCAATTTCCTTCTGCAGATCAGCATTCGTCGCGGTCAAAATTCTCACATTTGCCCGGCGTGTTTTTGACGAACCGACTCTTTCAAACTCTCCCGTTTCCAATACCCGCAAGAGTTTGCCCTGTTGCGTGGCGGTAAGATTCGCAATTTCGTCGAGGAACAAAGTTCCGTTGTCGGCCAGTTCGAACCTGCCTGCCCGATCGGCGCGGGCATCCGTGAACGCTCCCTTCACGTGGCCGAACATTTCACTTTCGAAAACGCCTTCCGGCAGCCCTCCCATGTTTACCGTGATTAAGGGCTGGGCTGAACGCGAAGACAACTGATGCACCATCAGGGCGATCACATTTTTACCGGTTCCGTTTTCCCCAGTAATCATGACATTCGCATCCGAGGGCGCCACTTGTTCAACCATCTCGCGGACCTGACGCATCGCCGGCGTGGTCGCCACGAAGGCTGCCAAAGACGCCTGGGAAGAGCGTAACGCGCTGTTCTCTGCTTCAAGACGTTCTTTGCCGCGGAGCGCTTCGCGCAAAGCGAGTTGCGTGCGCAGGATAGAAAGGAGTCGTTCGTTTTCCCAAGGCTTCTGCAGGAAGTCCTTGGCGCCGAGCCGAACTGCTTCCACGGCTAATTGGATCGACGCATAGGCGGTCATGACGACCACAGGAATTGAGGAATCGATCGTGCGGATTTGTTTGAGCAGGTCCAAACCTTCTTTTCCGGTCACAATGTCCTGGCGATAGTTCATATCAATCAGAACAAGGTCAAAATCTTCCTTTCCGATTTTTGCCAGGACCGCGGCTGGCGAATCGACCATGACCGTTTGATACCCTTCCGCTGAACAGATGAAAGAAAGAGCTTTCAATACCTCCGGCTGATCGTCGGCAATTAACACGCGTGGAACAGGCATGACAGTCGTTAAGAAGACTATTTTCCAGCGCGAGGTTCAAGTGGATTAGGATTGTCTTGCGCAAACCGGAAAAGATCCGTAGAAAAGAGGAAACTCTGAATGAAGCGTGGGTTGTTCGTTTTGCTAATGGCGGGTGCAGTCGTACCCGGATTTGTTTTGGCACAGGATACTGCTTACAAAGCGCTGCGGACCTTGGGAGCGCAGCGTGGCGAAAAAGCGTTGAATCGGGTCACAGCGATTGTAGGTCATTCGGGCCGGCCGCAACCGGTGGCTTGGCGGATCGTGCTCGATGATCCGGGGGCTCGCGGCGGCGAGCGCGAATTGGATATCGTCTCCGGGCAGATCTCGTCTGAGCGGACTCCGGTCCGGTCTCCTGCAGCGGAATTGACTCCAATCGATTTGACGAAGTTGAACCTGGACTCCGACGGAGCTTTTCGGGCCGCCGAAAAAGAGGCCAGCCGCAATCAAGTCGGCTTCGATAGTGTGAACTACCGGCTGTCCTTGGATGGCGCCACCGGTCAGCCAGTCTGGAATTTAGATATGTTTGATTATGAGCAGCGTCTGGTAGGAGCGGTGCGGATTGCAGCTACTGATGGCACATTGCTCAGCACTGGAAACTGGGTTCCACAAACCTTGGACGACCATCGCCAGCAGAATCAGCAACAATCCGATGCGGAGGCGCTCGCTGGACCGCCGCCTCCTGTGAACGGAGACGCCAACCCGCCCGCAGATTATCGTAGTCCCGAGTACCAGGATCGGGGGGATCTTTCACAGGACGGTTCTGACGAACATCCCAGAGAAACTATTCGTGATCGTGCCAACCGATATGGTGCCTCGGTCGCCCATTTCGGCAAAACTGTCGTTCACAGGACGACCCGCATCTTTCAAACTGTCGGCGGATGGTTCCAGGAGAAATTTACGGGACGCAACACGATCGATCCAAAGCATGGGCAGGACGATGACAGTGACCAGCAGGAGCCGTCCGAAGATCAATACAGCCGCTCCACACAACCGCATGATCCCTATAGCCAGCCTGTAACTCCGCCGCCTGAGTAGCCGGAGCAGAAGAAACGGGTGGGTATATCG
>JAFAKL010000286.1 GCA_019235445.1 Verrucomicrobiota bacterium
TGCTCCAGACATCTTTAATGTACCTCACGCGTCCGATATAGCCGATGTAGTCGCCGCAGGCTATCTAGCCCCTATTACCACAGAGCTTAAAGCTTGGGACGGCAATTCGCAGTTGTTTGATGTCGGCAAGGCCATGGCGACCGACAAAGATGGTCAGATATACGCTATGCCTGCCATGCTGGACGTTATGGAGCTCTACTTCCGTCGCGACATAATGGAGAAGGCTGGTATTTCCACCGAGCAACCAAAGACGTGGGCCGAGCTTCTCAACCGTGCCAAGGACATCAAAGCCAAGACTGGTGCATACGGCCTTCTCTTTCCAGCAGGTGTGACCTGGGGCACTGGTACCTTCGTGGAAGGCTTCAGGCTTTTGATCGTTGGTACCTCAACGCCACAGGTCGCCACTGACGACGGCAAACTGAACCTCACTGGACAAGGGATAAAGGACGCCTTCGGTTTCTATGCTGATCTGATCAACAACGATCTGATGCCAATCCAGCCGTTACTGGAGCCGGAGCCTTGGGTGGTGCCGAAGTATGAGATGTTCCCGGCCGGCAAGTTAGTTATAACGACCAGCGGCTCATGGGGCTACATCTATGACTGGGGTCCCCAGACCAAGAACCCGATCCCTGATGTCACTCAAGTCGTAGGAACTTGGGAGATCCCAGGCGAACAGGGAGGAGAGTACGTCCTTGTGGATCTCAACGGTCCATGGCTAGTCAACGCAAAGTCGCCTGATGTCGCACTGGCCAAAAAGGTCATGCTTGAGCTTGGTTCGGTTAAAGCCGATGTGGCGTACGCGCAAAACACGGGTAATATCCCAGGCCGGGCCGACGCAGCGGCCGATCCCGATTTCCAGAAACTGACGGAGCTGGTTCCAATTCTCGCTGCTCTGCAAAAGGGAACGGGTACCTATTTGAAGAGTGCCGAGGGCTTCTCAGCGCTTGCTGAAGGCGTGGGACGCGCGACCGAGGCACTGCTTCGCAAGCAGACTGATGCGGTAGGCGCTCAGAAGATTCTCGTTGACTACGTCAAAGAGGTTCTCGGCAACGATGCCGTTAAGTAACGCTTCACTAATTGTGTACCGGAGACGATTGCTTCGCGGTCGTCTTCGGTCTTTCCAGAGGCGGTCCAGTTGTGGATTCTACAAAGTGGCAATCTAATGACGACCTCTGCTAAAGGCAGTTCCTGGCTTCAGCTTCTACTGTTGCCGAGCGTTCTTCTAATCGGTTCTCTTGTCGTCTACCCGGCGCTTTATTCGATCTATTTGAGCCTTACGAATGCCTCACTGGTCGGGGTGGCGGCAACCCACCCCCGTTTTGTTGGCATGGGCAACTATATCCGACTGTTTACCGACGGAGGATTCTGGCATTCTCTGGTCGTTACATTCTGGTTTGTGCTTGGCTCGGCAGTGATTGGCCAGTTTGTTCTAGGACTCGGTTCCGCCCTTCTGCTCCGTCGGCCGCTTCGCTTGAAGAATTTAATCAGCTCGATTATCCTGTTGCCGAATGCTGTGCCAGAAGTGGTCGCTGGCTATATCTGGATTTCGATGCTGGCTGGTGGCGAACATTCAACGCTGAATCGGCTGCTAGGCCTTTTAGGAATCCGGTCGGTGCAATGGCTAGAGCAGGTTCCACTTAGCATGATCATCGTCGCTAACACTTGGCGTGGCATCGCCTCCGCGATGATACTGATGATGGCGGGACTTAGCGCCGTGCCGTCCGAGCTCTGTGAAGCGGCCCGCATCGACGGCGCCTCGCCTCGCCAGATCTTCCGGTTCATCACGCTTCCGCTGATAATGCCGACCATATTTCTTTACATGCTGGTCTCAACTGTCACGACCATCTCGATTTTCGGCTTCATCTATGCGCTCACCCGCGGGGGACCTGGCGACGCCACCGAAATTATTGGCATTTACATCTACAATCAGTCCTTCACAGCTTTTCAGCTCGGCTACGGTTCGGCGGTGGCTGTCATCACCCTTATGATATCGATTGCCATCGGCTTGGTTTACGTGCGTGCTCTCAAAGTCCAGGTTTAGTTTCATGCGCAAACCGAAACTCGCTGTTGTCACGATTTTTGGTCGTGAGGTCGCCGCGTATTCCGCTCTTTCGCTCATCTCAGCTTTTTGTGCGATTCCCTTCCTTTGGCTGATTCTCGCCTCCTTCGATGGGAATGCTTCACTGTTTCTTCGCTGGCCCAGTCCTTGGACGCTCAACAATTACATCGGCCTTTTTGTGCGCGAGGGAGGTGCTCGATGGTTTTTCAACTCGTTTCTCGTAGTCGGAACTGCTACGGTCATCGTTTTGGTATTCGCCGGCCTCGGCGGTTACGCTCTGTCACGGACCAAGGTGTGGTGGAAACGACCGTTCCTCTATGCGATCATTTTAGTCCGGGTGGTCCCACCACCGGCCCTAATCGTCCCGTTATATAAGATTCTACTCACCGGCAATGAAGCGGTAGGATCTTTTGTCCGCAGTTTCCTAAATCCCGAATCGGTACGTCCAGTCATGCTAGTAGTCGGCTTGATTAATGGATATTTTGGCCTGATTCTAGTCTTTGCCGCTATGCAGCTGCCGCTTGCGCTCTGGATTATGAAAACCTACTTCGACACCATTCCTCACGACTATGAAGAGGCGGCACTCGTCGATGGAGCAAACCTGTTCCAACGTATTCGTCTAGTGATTGCGCCACTAGCTCTTCCGGGGCTTGGTGCGGCGGGCCTTTTTGCGTTCATATCCGCATGGGGGGATTTCCTCATGCCGCTTATCTTGCTGTCTTCATCCGAGCTTCAGATGTTGCCGCTCGGCCTGTTTCGCGCTTTTCTCCGCGTCCAGCAGATTGATTACGGTTTTTTGAGCGCACTCGCCGTGCTCTACATGCTACCGGCGGTGATGGCCTTCGGATTCGCCCGGCGCTATTTTGTCCAAACGTTCTCTGGCGGCGTCAAGGCTTGAACTCTTTAACCACCACCCCTGCATATCGGTTCTTCTCAATAGCGCCGAAGGAAACGGAAAACGGCAGGGCTTCAAAGAGCCAGGGTGTGCGTCTTGTGTTCCCCAGGTGAATTCCCTGCCGCCCCAACCATCCGCAGCAAGAACCCCGTCGCCCAGTCCTCACGGTCGGCATTTCGAGCACGAGGACGAGGAACAACGCGTCCTCCTGGCCTGCGGTCCGCGCAGCGCTCACGCCGCGAGGCCGAGTGCTTGATGGACGAG
>JAFAKL010000373.1 GCA_019235445.1 Verrucomicrobiota bacterium
CACAGCATGCGGACGAAATTGGTCTGACCTCGCAACAGACGTCCCACCGCCAAACCGGCAGCCGCTCGCAGCGCGGATAGACCAAGGTGTTTCATGCTCAACACGCGCTGGGTTTCAACCAGCTCCTGGTAGAATTCAGGGAGGCTCAAGTGCGTCGGCAATACCGCGTGCTGGATGTCAAACAGCCGGTAGTCACGCGTGGAAATCCGGCGCGCTTCGGTCCGCCAACTCTCGGTCCCCGGATACGGAGTGTTGACACTGATGTTCACGATCTCGGGGATCTCCTGGCACCAGTCACGGATCACGCGGAAACGATTGCGATCCCAGGACGGGTCGGCAATCAGGTTGATGGCCACGGTCACTCCCAATGAACGGGCAAACTCGAGTGCTTCAAAGTTCTGGGAAAGAGTTACCCGCTTACGAAACTGTTTGAGCCCTTCCTCGTCAATCGCCTCGATACCCAGAAACATGTACTCCAGCCCAATTTTGCGCCAGAACTTGAATACCTCTTTGTTCCGCAGGAGCACGTCGCCTCGCGTTTCCAGATAATATTTCTTCTTGATGCCACGCTTGGCGATCATCTCGCCGATGCGCATCCCGTGCTCTGCCTGAATAAAGGCTACGTCGTCCAGGAGGAACACGCCTGATTCTCTAATACGGCTCAGTTCTTCAACCGCGCACTCCGGAGACTTAGTGCGGTAACTTCGGCCGTAAAAAGTCCAGGCGCTGCAGAAGACGCAATCCCACGGGCAACCGCGGCTGAATTCGATAGAGGCGCAAGGGTCGAGTACCCCGATGAAATACTTCCGGCGGTGTCGGAGCAGATCACGGGCTGGCAACACCGTCTCCAGACTCTGTACGAAGGTCGGCCGTGGTCCCTCCCCGCTGAGCGTTTGGACACCGGGTACCTGGTGCAGGTTCGCCCGGTCCTGGCGGGCCGCCTCCAAAGCGGCGACGATCACTGGCTCGCCTTCACCTTTGAGCACAGCGTCGATGCCGCCCTCTCCATGTTCCAGGATCTCAGCCGCCGTGAAGGAAGCACTGTGGCCACCCACCATGATCAGGGCTTGCGGCAGGAGAGTACGGGTTGCTTTCGCCAGATCGATGATTTCCGGTACATTGGCCAGATAGTTGCAGGAGAAAACCACCGCGTCAGGCGACCAGGACCGGATCCAGCGAAAATAATCCTCGTGCGTCTCTGCTTGTAAATCAATCAAGCGCACTTCGTGTCCCGCGCGTCGGGCGGCGGCGGCCACCAACTCGAGCCCCAGAGGCTCCAGTCGCAGATAGATCTTGGAGTACATCAAACAACTTGGGTGAACAGAGAGCAGTTTCATCACGTCAAAGGTTGTATTTAACAAAGATGAGGCTCGAAGGATGGCTCATACAGTATAATCGAATGACGAATCAACAACGGAATACGCGTTTCGGATCGGCCAGCGAAGTGCAGGGGCCCAGCAATGATTCCCTTCGTATTATGCCACCACGGTTGCACTGATCCGCTGTAATCCGGTTGCTCCTTGCGGAACGGTCGGACGGTCCTCGGTGATTTGTGGTTGGCCCGTGCCGTCAGTAGCCCGGACTGAAACGATCGCGTCGCCCGCCTTTTGTGGGGTCCAAGTACCTTTCCAGAAAGACCAGCTTATCTTTGTGCCAGGTTCCGTAATCTCGGCTTCCTGCCAGCTCTGTCCGTTGTCGAAGCTAAGCTCGACCTTGCTGATGCCGCGGTCGCCGCCAAAAGCGATTCCGCGCATTTCGGCAGGCTCATTGACTTTAAAATGGTCGACGAACCGACCCGATCTAGCTTCAGGTGCGTCGATCCGCGAGGTTGTCGGAATCGTGAAATTCGGACCCCAACCTTGTTCTTTGTAGAATCCGCAGCCGTGCTGCCGGATGAGCCTGGAATCACCTGCGGCCAGCAGCTCGACCTTGGTTATCCATTTCGGATTTTTCTCTCCGTACAGACCCGGAGTAATCATTCGGAGCGGAAATCCATGGATGCGTGGCAGCGGTTGGCCATTCATCTCGTAGGCCAGCAGGGTGGTGTCGGCAAACGCCTTTTCGATCGGAATGGTTTCAAAGTAACCATCGGCGGCGTGGAACAGCAGAGCCGCCGCACCGGACCTGGGTCGGCTCGGAGCTAGTAGCTTGGACAGAGGCACCCCTTTCCAAACGGCATTACTCATCAACCCACCGCCGACCGGATTACTAATGCACATTAACGTGGTTTCCTGTTCGACCGCCGGTAAGCCGGAGATCTCAGCAAATGAGTAAGTTTTCGGGTTCTCGACCAAGCCGCCCACTTCGAAGCGCCACAAGCTCCGGACCACGTCAGGATCCACCACGTTCTTGGTGACACTGTAAAAGTCGTCGTTGGGCGTGATCCTTTCCAGATCAGTACCCTCATAGGTGTTTCCATCATAGCTGAGGGTGCTCAGGTGGAAGAGTCGCCGTAACAATGCGCCAAGACCGAGCGCCAAAGCTGCCCCGACGATGAGCTGCAGGAACATTCGACGCCCGGCCCCAGGTGCTATGCGATCGGCATTCTCTGCGATCAGCGGTTCACGCCGATGAGTCAGCCAGCCATAGAAGAATACGATTCCGAGTCCGGCCACGAGGAAGTCGACCAGCAACCCGAGTGAACCTAACCACCGCCCCGTACTGGGAGGAAGACCTTTGTATTGCGTGATCAGTTGTGGCCAGAGAAAAATCTCAAAACAAATCCACACCACGAGGACCGCGGATAAGCCTAGACCCTTCGGGTCAGCCAAAGCCCGTCGAGTATCGCTCCGGCGAATCTTTTCCAGGTAAATCGCATAAAGTACTCCGCCTAATGCCGCTGCCAGCAATTGCCCGGCCAAAGCGCCGTACACCCCATCCACCTTTAAAGGCACGTAGCCGCCTGCCCAGTTGATGCTTTGGATGAAAAAATTAATCGAAATTAACGTGAACGACCGGTCGAAAATCAATTCAGTTGCGGTCGGGAAACCGAGCAACCAGCGCAATAACAGCGCGACGACCAGCATCGCTATACCGCCTAAAAGACCGGACCAAAACCCGGCCAGAAGTATTTTGATCCAAGGTCGGCGAAGAGAATTCGATTCAGGACTCATCCTCTGAGGAGAGACCAAAACAACTCTCGTTATTCCGCTGAATCGGCGTCCTGGAAAACGCCAGAGATGAACCTTTCTATGCTATAATGCGGTTCGCACCCGCGAGGACGTCTGCGGCCATATCCGGCCCTCGCCTTCCTCCACCAGAATTTGACGCAGGAACTCCTTCGTGTGTGGAGCGGGTGATCCTTGTGGTACCGTCTCATTTGCCAGTTCTGGGAATAGCTCACATAAGAGGCGATTCAACGAGAGTTGATCGTCCACGTCGTACCAGGCAGGGAGGGTGATCGCAGACAGTTGGATTTCACTCGATCTCAGGATGGTCTCGGCACAAACTCGGTCGGTACTCCAGGTGATCTCTTCAAAGAGCCTGGCATGGGTGTGCCGCAGGCCTAAGCCATAGTATCCTCCATCCGTGCAGGGTCCGATGACCATTCTATCGACTGGCTCTTTGAGAAAAGTCGCCAGGTCTTGCAAGTA
This sequence comes from Verrucomicrobiota bacterium, assembly GCA_019235445.1. Taxonomy (GTDB): domain Bacteria; phylum Verrucomicrobiota; class Verrucomicrobiia; order Chthoniobacterales; family JAFAMB01; genus JAFAMB01. The sequence continues at coordinate 3,594 of JAFAKL010000373.1, forward strand.
ACGAAAGGGAAGCGTGGGGCTATCAGAGTCCAACAAGCAGACGGCAGAAAACCCAGCCGCAAAAAGGTCTTCGGTTGCGCCCGAAAGGCGGGCGCCAAGATCGCCTTCCCGCTGAGCGATCATCTTGAAGCCTTTCGGCAGGAGTTCCCGGAATTCTGTTTCGGAACCGATCGGGGTATAAATAGCGACCCCCACCACAAAGGGATCCTGGTGACTCAAGGCATCGATCGCCGCGCTGGTATCTCTGATGAAGCAACGGCTGAGACTGGCCGCTTCTTCTGGTAATAACGCCGAAGCGAGGCGGGTTTTCGAATGGCCGGGACGTGGCGCTTTGGTCATAATGCCCATAGCACATTTGTTCTCCACCGCGCCGTTCTGCCGGCCTGGGATCAGTATCTCAAGTTCCATGTGCGCTCTATTGAGAAACCTTTCTGGATGAGTTGCCAAACGTTTTCAACACTAGTGTACCGTCTCCTAAATCCCTTGGGCTTCGTTGCCTTCAAAATGGGCCGCCGGCAAGGCGGTCCAAGCCGGACTGGCGGTTAGAGAGCGCCTAAATTAATTGAGAATATCGATGTCCGCCGGCTCACATTCGATGAGAATGGGCTCACATTAGTCCCGAATCGCAGAAGGCGCCAGACCCCGCGGATCCGCTCTGCCAAAACCACTAGTCGGGGGCGGACTCTTATGCTTTGGTGACTGTTTACCGTCTTTCGAACAATGGCCGCTGAGACAATTCGCATAATTGGCGCCCGCCAACACAACCTGAAGAACGTCAGTGTCGAGTTTGCTCGAGAGCGGCTGGTCGTTTTTACCGGGATGAGCGGATCTGGCAAGTCTTCGCTCGCCTTCGACACTCTCTACGCGGAAGGTCAGCGCCGCTATGTCGAAAGCTTGTCGGCTTACGCGCGGCAGTTTCTTGATCAAATGGAGAAGCCGGATGTCGACTTCATCGAAGGTCTTTCGCCAGCCATTGCCATTGAACAACGAAGCTCCGTCGCCAATCCTCGGTCCACCATCGCAACCACGACAGAGATCTACGACTATCTTCGAGTTTTATTTTCCGTTATCGGACAGCCTCATGATCCGACGACCGGAGAAAAGATCTTCAAGCAAACACCACAACAAATTGTGGACCAGATTCTGGCCTATCCGGAAGAGACACGCATTTTGCTGATTGCTCCGATCGTCCGGCACGAACAGGGAGAATTCCGGGACGTGCTGGAAAAAATCAAGCGGGAAGGCTTTGTCCGCGTCCGGATTGACGGCGAGGTCCTGGAACTAGCCCGGCCCGAGCCGATCCGCCTGGCTAAAACGCAACGTCACACCATTGAAATCGTTGTCGATCGGTTAGTGATTCGAGAGGGTGTCCGCACCCGGCTGGCAGACTCGGTCGACACCGCACTCCTGTGGGGGAAAAACAGAATCGTCGTCAGTCAGCAGCGCCTGGACAATTCTCTTTGGGAGGACATTCCATACTCCACCCATTTTTGTAATCCGAAGAGCGATTTCCTCCTGCCCGAGCTAACGCCAAAACATTTCTCATTTAACAGTGTGGCCGGCGCCTGTCCCGAATGCCAGGGACTCGGTTCTGAAGGATTCTTCGATCCTGAACTCGTCATTCCGGATCAGACCCGATCTCTCGCCGGCGGGGCCATTGGTCCGTGGCGCAAGGCTACCAAAAGGATGCAGGCTTACTACAGCGCTCAACTCAACGCCTTGGCAAACGCCTTCGGAATCGGCCTCGAAACCCCCTATGCCGACCTGCCAGCGTCCTTCCAAGAGGCGCTGCTTTGTGGCACGGGAGATCGAGCGGTCCAATTCCTTCTTGGTGAAAAGACGGTCGAGAAGCCGTTCGAAGGCATCCTCGCGCAGCTGGAAAATCTATTCCAAGAGACCGAAAGCGAATTTACCAGGGCGCGGCTCAAAGGCTTTCAGGCGCGTCGGCGGTGCAAGCTCTGTGGCGGAGCACGGCTGCGACCCGAAATCCTGGCTGTCACCATCCGGGACTTGAACGAGAACGAGCTGAATATTCACCAGTTCTGCGCTCTGACGATCGAAGAGGCGAAAGCTTTTATCGAAAACATTTTTCTATCCAAACACCAGCGGTCGGTCTCGACCGAAGTGCTGAGAGAAATCCGCAACCGGCTGACTTTTCTCGTCGAAGTCGGGCTTGGTTACCTGACGCTGGACCGGGAAAGCGGCACGCTCTCAGGAGGAGAAGCGCAACGGATACGCCTCGGGACGCAGATCGGTTCCGGGCTGGCAGGCGTCCTCTATGTCCTGGACGAGCCAAGCATCGGTCTGCACCAGCGCGACAACGACCGACTTCTGACCACACTGCGTCGTCTGCGGGACCTTGGGAACACGGTGGTGGTGGTAGAACACGATGAAGAGACGATTCGCGCGGCCGACTTCATCATCGACCTCGGACCGGGCGCCGGCCCCCGAGGCGGTCAAGTCGTCGCCAGCGGCTCAGTTCATGAAATCGAAAGCAATCCTGAATCGCTCACCGGCCAATATCTTTCCGGTGTCTTGCGTATCCCGGTGCCGCGCACCAGAGTTTTGCCAAAAGGCCTTCTCTACAATCGCGATCGCATTCCTGAACCGGGAGCAGAGGGCTGGCTCACCGTGGTCGGGGCCAAGGAAAACAATCTGCGCGACCTGACGGTTTCCTTCCCGTTGGGTTGCCTGGTTTGCGTGACCGGGGTCTCCGGCAGCGGAAAATCTACCCTGGTGGACGATATCCTGAGAAAATCGTTGTTCCGCCACTTTTATCGATCGAAAGAACGTCCAGGGGCGCATCGCTCGATCGAAGGAATTAATCAAGTCGATAAGGCGATCGTCATTGATCAAAGTCCCATCGGCCGGACCCCGCGATCAAATGCCGCCACTTATTCAGGCGCGTTCGGACCCATTCGTGAACTTTTCAGCCAGCTGCCGGCTTCCCGCGTGCGCGGCTATGATAGCGGACGTTTCAGCTTCAATTTGAAAGGAGGCCGCTGCGAAAATTGCCAGGGAGACGGCGTGATCAAAATCGAGATGCACTTTTTAGCAGACGTTTATGTCGAGTGCGAAATCTGCAGAGGTGCGCGCTATAACCGCGAAACTCTGGAGATCACCTACCGTGGAAAAAATGTCTCCGACATTTTGAAAATGTCGGTAGATGAAGCGGCCAGGTTCTTTCGGAATGTGCCGGCGATTTTTGACAAGCTGGAACCGCTGGTGGCGGTTGGCCTGGGTTATCTCACCCTGGGACAGTCCGGCAACCAAATCTCCGGAGGCGAAGCCCAACGCGTCAAGCTCGCGGCGGAACTGGCAAAGAAGGCAACGGGAAGGACGGTCTACATTCTGGATGAACCTACGACCGGGCTGCACTTTGCCGATATTCAAAAGCTTCTTGAGGTGCTGCTAAAATTGCGGGACCAGGGAAATACGTTAATCATCATCGAACACAACCTCGAAGTAATAAAATCCGCGGACTGGGTCATCGATCTGGGACCCGAGGGAGGGAGCGGCGGAGGCCGGGTCATCGCCCAAGGTACCCCTGAGCAGGTCGTACAGGTAGAAGCAAGTCACACCGGGCTTTATCTCAGGAAAGCCCTCTCTATCGCATGAGACTGCTATTTCTTGCCTTTCTGATCACCTTCTCCGCCTTCTCTGGCGATCCGGCGCGTGCGGATCTCCTCGATGACGCTATGCAGGCGCATCAGGCGGGAATACCGGAGGTGAGCATTACCAAGCTCCGGCAATTTCTGGAAACCCCGCAGACACAAACTCGCGCCGAAACCGCGAGAATACTTCTCGCCCGGTGCCTCATCGAGACCCAGAAGATGGCAGAAGCAGCCCAGGTGCTCGAATCTGCTACCGGACCAGAAGCCATTTTTTTGAGAGCTCAAGAGGCGCTACGCTCAAGACAGTTCAAAGAAGCTGCCGATTGGTTCGAACAACTCACCAGGTCAACCAGCGAATTCTCGGTCGATGCCCGACTGGGCCTCGCAGATACTCAGGAGGCAACCGGTGATTTGGACGCTGCCCTGAAAACTCTCAGTCCGCTGATGGCGGATGAACGAACGGCAGATCCTAGAGCGAAGCTTATCGCGGCCGAGATCTATGGCGCTCAATCCAAAATCCCCGAGGCGGAACGAGTTATTTCAGGTCTGACAGCCAAATCTCGAAAAACAGAGATCGAAAATATTTGTCTGGAAGGTGAACTCGCACTGAAACAAGGCAACCTGGACGCCGCTGCCGATTTCTTCAACGAGGTGCTGGAGAAGCCGGAAGACCGGACCCTTCGCATTGTGGCAGTGGCACGCCTTGGACTGGCTAAAGTCCTCGTTCAAAAGCAGGAATATGAGGAAGCGGAAAACGACTTGGAAAAATTGATCTCGGAACAACCGAGAAGCGCGGTCCTAGGCGATTTGTTTCAGAATCTCTTCGAAATATATGCCCGGGAGAGCAACCCGGAGACTGCGGAGCTCGCTCGATGGGCCGCGGAAGATCCTGAGATATCCGGACCGGATCGTCCGGCCTACGCGCTCTACTACCTGATGCGATTGCAACTACAGCAGGGTCTGACCAGCGAGGCGGCACAGAATTGCCGCATCCTCGTCGACCGATTTCCAGATCACTCGACCACTGTCGATGCCTGTCTGATCCTGGGAGATCAAGAGATTGCGGCAGGACGTTTCGACGAGGCGACTAAGCAGCTCGAGAACCTCCTTGACCGTGTGCCGAACCTTTCTCCCAGAGATCGTTTTCGGGTCGACTATCTTTTGGGCGAAGCGAATTACTCGCGTGGCAAAGCCTCCGTCGCGAGTGACATTTTTCACCACCTGTCCACACAATTTTCCCACGATCGGCAAAATACCCTTTTCAATTGGGCGGTTTGCAGTCTGCAAGCCGGCGACGGCTCTGCTTTTGAAGAGGCATTTCGAGAGCTTGAGGACCGGAAACCGCAGGAAAAGCTCATCGGGGACCTGCTTTTTGACAAGGGCGTGTTGGAGGCTAAAGCGGGAAATGCCGCAGCGGACGAAACGCTGAAGAGATTTTTAAAAGAATTCCCCGATCGCCCACAAAAGGCCCAGGCATCCCTGATTCAGGCGGAAATTCGCATGACCAGGCAACCTCCCGATCTGAAGGGCGCGCGCCAGGCGTTGAGCGAAGTTGCCGCTAAAGGCGATTCAAACGCTGGCGAAGAAGTGGACCGGATCAGATTTTTTGCCGCAGCGGCGGATCCCTCTCAGAACGCGCGTTCGGTACAGGCTCTGGCACAGGATTATCTCCAGAAATATCCGGACTCACCTGCCAGGCCAGAGGTGCGATTGAAACTGGGAGAACTCTATTTCAGGAATGACGATTTTCCGAATGCGCAGACACAGTTTGAGCTGGTGAAGGAAGATTCCCCTGATTCACCTTTGGTGGAAACCGCCCTTTTTCTGGCCGGGGAAGCGGCTCGGAAAAGTCTTAATTCTTCCTCTGTGGATCGCGCTATTTCCCTCTTTGAAGAGGTATACAAGCTCGGCGGACCGTTGAAATTCCAGGCCCGCGTCGAGCAGGCCGCGACCATGCGGCAAGCGAAACGGGAAAGAGAAGCAATCGTGTTGCTCGACGATCTACTGACGCAGGATCCGCCCCCGGACATCCGTTACCAGGCCTTGGATGCAAAAGGCGAAGGGTTGTTCACGCTGGCCGCCAATGAGCCTCAAATGTACGGACAAGCAGTCAGTACCTTCGATGCGCTTCTTTCCAGCGAAGGGCTGCCAACAGCCTGGAAACAACGAGCGCTCTACCAGAAAGGGAAATGCTTCGAGAAATTAGGCAAACCGGATGAAGCTCTGTCCACCTATTATGATGTCCTCGCGGCTGAAGGCGATGGTGACCAGCTCTGGTTCTTCCGGGCGGGTTTCGATGCCGCGCAGATCCTTGAAGACCGGGGCTCCTGGAGTTCCGCAGCAGCCGTTTATGAAAAATTAGCCGATACGCGCGGCGCTCGCTCCGAAGAAGCAAGAAATCGGCTGACCCGGCTGCGATTAGAACATTTTTTGTGGCCAGGGTAGCCTCTTTCCATGAATAAGAAGATCAAGCTTTTCATTCCCGGACCCGTGGAAGTATCGCAAAAAACGTTGACTGCGATGACTGGGCCAATGATCGGGCATCGGAGCGCAGACTTTAAGGCGCTTTATCAAGCGGTCTACCCGGGACTTCAGCAACTCTTTCAAACCCGGCAACCCGTATTCCTGTCGACCTCATCGGCCTGGGGGATCATGGAGGGTGCCATCCGGAACCTGGTCAAGAAAGGGGTCCTGAACTGTATGTGCGGGGCTTTTTCCGATAAATGGTTCGATGTTTCAAAGCGATGCGGTAAACACGCTGTCGCTCTGCAGGTGGAATGGGGTAAACCGATCGATCCGGGTGCAGTGGATGCACAGCTAACCACCGGTAACTTTGATGCAGTTACGCTCATCCATAATGAGACCTCAACGGGCGATATGAGCCCGTTGAAAGAGATCAGTGAAGTGATGCATAAATATCCAGGAGTCATCTTTGTCGTTGATACGGTTTCCTCGTTCTC